>OMQO01000198.1 GCA_900313275.1 uncultured Bacteroidales bacterium | reverse complement strand
CCTGAAGCCCAGATGGCGGATGAGGGAAGGGAAAGTGAACAGATGACCCAAACCATGCTCTGAGACGATCCGCATGACCTTTTTCCGCCCGCAACCAGTCTTTATCCAGAAATGAGCGTCTCTGATAGCATTGTACTCGCAACGCTCCTTTACACGCCGATCAATCAGGGAAGACTTGTCAACGCACATCTTATGGGTGTCGCAGATGGCCCGCATGTTCTTCTCAAGGTGCATGAGATGTGTCAGGGAGGTGGGGGTCTCGTGATACTTGTAAAGAGGATCCTGAATACAAACCACCTTTTTGACAAAGGGAGCGATCTGGAATGACAACAATTGATCCTCACAGGCGTTGTGATGGAGCCGGTACTCAATTTCGTGGTCTAAGAACAACTCCCGCCTGAATATCCTGCCCCACAAATACCTTTTCATCCTATCCATGGCCATGGCCATCGCGAAGCCGTATGATCCGTCACCGTATGGAAGCTCGTTGCTTTTCCGGAGCACGTCACCTTCCTTGGTCACCACCTCGTAGCCGGCCACAACGATGTCGGCTCCGGTCTCAACAGCGACTGAATGAAGCCTTCCGCACGCGTCAGGGGACAACTCGTCGTCGCTATCGACAAACATCAGGAAACGCCCTGAGGAGGCCTCAATCAAAGTCTTCCTAGCCCAAAAGACACCGAGATTCTCCGGATGATCAAACGCAGAGATCCGTCTGTCACGGCTAGCATATTCCCGAGCGATTACCCCGGAACTATCAGAAGAAGCGTCGTTGACAACGATGATCTCCAAATCGCTGAAAGACTGTGAGATGACTGAATCCAGACATCTGGGCAAGCACTTCTCGGCATTATAGGCGGGTATGAGGATGGAGATCTCGGGCATCGGCGCTGGCTCTATCTTAGCGGGTTCTTATCGGATTTAAACCATTCCACAAATCGTGATATGCCATCATGGAGGGAAGTAGCAGGTCTGTAACCGACCCTGGCCTCCAGTTTTGAGCAGTCCGCATAAGTCTGATAGACATCACCCGCCTGCATCGGAAGGTATTCTTTCACAGCCTCTTTCCCCATCGCCCCTTCAATTTCGGAAATGAAATCCATCAGCTTCACTGGGTTTGAGCAACCAATATTATAGACCTCAAAGGGTGCCCGCCGATGGGACTCCTGACCGTCGCAGGCTGGCGGGTTGTCAATAACCCTGATGGTGCCCTCGACAATGTCGTCAACATAGGTGAAATCACGGATCATGTCACCCCCGTTGAATACCTTGATTGGCTTACCCTGGGAAATCGCGGTGGCGAAAAGCATCGGAGACATGTCAGGTCGTCCCCAGGGACCATAGACGGTAAAGAAGCGAAGACCGGAAGATGGAATCCCGTAAAGCTTTGAATATGAGTGGGCCATCAACTCGTTGGACTTCTTTGTCGCCCCATACAGGCTCACCTGGCAGTCAGCCTTGTCTTCTTCACTGAAAGGGACTTTAGCGTTCAACCCATACACGGAGCTGGAAGACGCGAAAACCAGATGCTTCACATTGTTGTTACGGCACGCCTCAAGCACATTCAGGAAACCTTCAAGGTTGCTGTGGAGATAGGCGTAGGGATTTGTGATAGAGTACCGCACTCCGGCCTGGGCGGCAAGGTTGACCACAACATCAAACTTCTCAGTCTCAAACAGTTGGTCAAGGGCAGGCTTATCACACAAGTCCATCTTCCAGAAGCGGCAAGAAGGCCACTTTGAACTGTTTGTCACACATCCTTCCACAAAGGGGCCGGCAAAGCCATTCTCCGACAGCCTGCCATATTTGAGGCGGACGTCATAGTAGTCGTTGATGTTGTCCAGACCAACGACCTCATCTCCTCTTTCAGCCAATCTTGCCAGAAGGTTTGAACCGATGAACCCGGCGGCGCCAGTCACAAGAATCTTCATACGCATCACTTCTTAAGGCTGGCTATCCAAGCGGCGACATTAGCCTCTACCGAAGCCTCGGAATACTCCACTTTCTCAAACGTCTCACCAGTAATGTGCTCATAGAGCTCAATGTAGCGGTCTGTGATGCCGGCGACAACCTCAGGGGTCATCTCGGGGACTTTCTGTCCTTCCTGTCCTTGGAAACCGTTGGCCATCAGCCACTCACGGACGAATTCCTTGGAGAGTTGGCGCTGGCGCTCTCCCCTCTCGAGCCTCTCCTCATAACCCTCCGCATAGAAATACCTTGAGGAGTCAGGAGTGTGGACCTCATCCATCAGGTAGATCTCTCCGTTCCTTTTCCCGAACTCGTACTTAGTGTCCACGAGGATAAGCCCTTGACGAGCAGCTATTTCCGTTCCTCTTTGGAATATGGCCCTAGTGTATTCCTCCAACTTCTCATAGTCTTCCTTACCGACCAGGCCACTGGCTATGATATCTTCCTTGGATATGTCCTCATCATGGCCTTCCGCCGCCTTGGTCGTGGGGGTTATAATCGGCTCCGGAAACTTCTGATTCTCTACCATTCCCTCCGGAAGAGGAACCCCGCAGAGAGTTCTCTTGCCTGCTTTGTACTCACGCCAGGCATGACCGGCCAAATAGCCCCTGATGACCATCTCGACCTTGAAAGGATCGCATTTGTAGCCCACGGTTACCGACGGGTCAGGGACCGCGACCTTCCAATTAGGAAGGATGTCGGAAGTGGCGTCCAAGAACTTTGCCGCTATCTTGTTGAGAACCTGGCCTTTATAGGGAATCCCCTCCGGGAGAACCACATCAAACGCCGAGATCCTGTCTGTCACAACCATCGCGAGATACTCCCCGTCAATGTCATAGACATCACGCACTTTTCCTACATACTTTCCGACCTGCCCGGGGAGGTCAAAACCCGTCTTCACAATCGCTTTCATTCATCAATATCTTTAAATTCAACATTTTTCAACAAATCTTCCACAACTGGGGCGACCTTGTCGTATTCGTAGCCCCTTGTCAGACCGAACTTCAGAAGTTTGAACTTGATCTGCGGGTCACCGACAAGGGTCTTGATCTTAGTCTCAAGCACGGATCGCATCTTGCGGTCAGCCTCGTCCTGATCGATCTCGCCTAAGGCTTGCCGCACAACTGGCCGTGGAATACCTTTGCCGACAAGGGTGTAGGTGATCTTCGCTGGGCCCCAACCGGACAGCCGGGACTTTTCCCTGGCGAAAGCAGAGGCATATCGCAGATCATCCACGAACCTATCCGCGACAAGCGATTCGACAAGTTTGGCTGCCTGCTCCCTGTCACCGTCAAAGGCGGACAAAGCCTTTTTTAATACATCGGAGGTGCAGTACTCCCGTTTAGAACACTGTGCCTGAAGGCGATCCAATACTTTCGAATACTCTTCCATATCAGAAATCGAACCCGAGACTCAGATAAGCGCCGACCTTGTGGGAATAGTCGGACCAATGGAGGTTGAAACTCAAAGGGCCCACGATGGAGTCGTATGTGTACTGAACGCCAATGCCGTGATAATCATTAACTTCCGAAGCCCAATTCTTAAACTTGAATGAGTCGAGCTTATTTGCTGACAACGCATAGTTATAGATCGCTGTCAAGTAGTTGTTCCGGTAAATCTTAAACCTGAAATCAGTCCTGGCGACTCCAAGCAACTTAGACATTGAAGCCGCGGAAGTGATTCCGATGAAAGGCATCTGCTGATCAAGATACCGACCAGCCATGCTTCCTCCCATCGTGTTGGCGAAAGGAATCGGGATGCTCTCTCCAAACAGAGCCCGCATATTGATTGACGGGATGAAAGCGAATGAGCCTCCGCCATACACCTTCAAAGCATCGAATTGGACAGAGTGGAAATTATGGAGCTGCTGGGGGAAAGCACCGAACATCCATCCATAGGAAATACCGACAGAATGGCCGACCGAGGGGACATATCCATCGTCCAAAGAATCGTTCCTGCCATCGACAAACAATGTCAAGTAGCTATTACTCAACTGGTTCAAAT
>OMQO01000165.1 GCA_900313275.1 uncultured Bacteroidales bacterium | reverse complement strand
ACGCTGTAGCCTTCGGCCTTGGCCTTGGCGATGGCGGCCTTCGCGATCTTGATGGGATCCTTCTCCCCTTCCTCGGTATAGACGGGCACCTGGATGCCTTCACCCAGTACCTTCAACTGCTCAATGGCGGCGGGACGGAACGTATCGCAGGCGGCGAGGAGGACCTTCATGCCCTTCTTGGACTTGATGTGCAGGGCCAGCTTGCCGGAGAAGGTGGTCTTACCGGAACCGTTCAGACCGGCCACGAGGACTATTCCAGGGTTACCTTTGATGTTGATGTCCATCGACTGGCTGCCCATGAACTCGGCCAGCTCATCATGGACTATTTTCACCATCATTTGCTGGGGTTTCACGGCGGTGAGGACATTCTGTCCCATCGCTTTGACCTTGACCCTGTCGCAGAATTCCTTGGCGACCTTGTAGCTGACATCGGCGTCGAGCAGAGCCCTGCGGATGTCTTTCAAAGTCTCGGCGACATTTATCTCAGTGATTCGGCCTTCGCCCTTCAGGATTTTGAAGGATCTTTCAAGCCTTTCCTGTAAGTTCTCGAACATATATTGTCACATTTAATTATAAACAGCCCATTAATCCCGCGAATATAAGAATTATCCGCGACAAACCCTCGCGCGAGGATTCCAGGGTTACCGGCCGGTTATGGGACGGTGAGCGGAGGCCAGTAGAGCCTTTTGTCTGGCTTCCAGTTCGGGGATGTCCTCCTCTCGGAGCGCCCACTGGGCGAAACGCCCCCAAATGTAATCGACAGCCTGCGGGGAAGGGTGAACCATGTCAGGGGCGTAGAAGCGGTAATCCCTCAGCTCGTCCATGAATATCTCATAGGCGGGGAAGTAGTCTGTCCGCTCAGGGAACGCCTGTAGCACCTCGTCTATCGCGAGGAGTAAGACACTCTTACTCAGCTGGTTCCCATGCGCTCCGTCTTTGAGGTGGCGGATAGGGGAGACAGTGAATATGAATCCTTTTTCGGGGAATCGACTGACCATATTCTTAAGGAGAGTGGATGTCTCGCTTACTGAAAGCCTCCTGCGGTTAAACTCTTTGGCGTCTATTTTCAGGCAGTTGGAGACAATCTCTCCGCTGGCGATATGCTCAAAACACCAGGCGGTGCCGAGGGTAATGATGACTTTCGAAGCTTCTTTCCAGGCCTTTGAGGCCTCGGTCAGGGAAGCGTTGGCGTCTTTCAGGAATTCCTCTTTGGTCGCCCTGGCCGCCGCGGTGTGGTGGCTGAAGGAGCAGATAAGACTGGATCCGGCACCCATCCGGACACATTCTTTTTCCGTGAACGGCACTCCCGAGGACAGTCTCGCCACGGAATTGCACACGGAAACCGGATTGTATAGCGTGCCGAAAGGGTTGACCGAAATGTCGAATCCCAAAGAGGCCATTTTGCCGCCGATGTTGTCAGCGAAACAGCTTCCGAGGGCGAAGAATTTGTCCTCAAATGTGGCCCTGAACACACTCTTCCCTATAGTTACCGGAGTCTGAAGTTTCATTTCTACCATGGCGCTAAATTACGAAAAAATACTAATTTCGCGTTTATGAGACGCTCTATATCATTCATTCCTGTCGCGGTTATTCTCTTCTTCGCCGCGGTTTCGTGCTCTGGTCCGAAGGACGGGAGCTACTCGATTACCCTTTTGACCACCAATGATGTCCACGGAACCTTCTTCGACTCTACTTATGTCGGCGGAAATGTCAAGAAATCATTGTATTCCGTGAAATACACGGTGGACAGTGTACGAGCTGCCGAAGGTCCGGAGAATGTCATTCTGGTCGATGCTGGAGACATCGTCCAAGGGGACAACGCGGCATATTACTTCAATTATGTCGACACTCTGACTCCGCACATCTACCCCCGCATGGCGAAATACATGGGTTACGACGCCGTTGTCTTGGGCAACCACGACATTGAGGCCGGCCACCCTGTCTATGACCGCCTTGCCAAAGAGATGAAAGCCGAGGGAATACCCCTTCTGGCCGGTAACGCGATCAGGGATGACAATGGTGAACGGTATTTCCCGATCTACACCATCCTCAAGCGCCAAGGTTTGAAGATAGCTATTCTGGGATATGACAATGCGAACATAGCCGGCTGGCTCCCGGAGCGCCTCTGGAGCGGGATGACTTTCGAGAGCTTGATTCCGCTTGTGCAGGAAGACGTAGATAAAGTGATAGCTAAAGAGAAACCGCATCTTGTAATAGTGGCTGTCCACTCAGCTACCGGAACCGGGGACGGCTCACAGTTGGAGAGCCAGGGGCTGGATCTGATGAAAAACCTGCGTGGAGTCGATTTCCTGGTCTGTTCACACGATCATAGACCCAGGGTTGTGGAGAGCGACACCCTTTGCCTCATCAACTCTGGAAGTCATAGCCGTTATGTCGGTCATGGAAAGATCAGTTTCAATGTCAAGAAAGGCAAGATCGAGGACAAGAAACTATCCGCCGACCTGATTCTTGTTGACAGGTACAAGATTGATCAGGAGATGTCCGCCAAGTTCCACGAAGACTATTCGGCAGTCAAGGCCTTCACCACCCGTAAGGTGGGTGAGCTCAAGACCGACCTGGTCACCCGCGATGCTTACATGGGCATGTGCGACTACCTCAACCTGATTCACACCCTTGCCCTCGCGAGCCCTCCTGCGGAGATATCTTTCGCCGCCCCATTGACTTTCAACGGGACCGTCAAGGGTGGAGACATAATCTACAATGACCTTCTCACGATCTATCCGTTCGAGAACCAGCTGTACATCATCAAGATGACCGAAAAAGAGATAAAAGACTATCTTGAAGCATCTTATGACCGTTGGGTCAACACTGTCTCCAAACCTTCCGACCATGTCCTGAAGATAGTGTCCAGGCCAGATCAGAGGACAGGTTCGCCTTCATGGTCTTTCGTTGAGCGCTCCTATAACTTCGATTCGGCTGGAGGTCTTGTTTACACGGTTGATGTCACGAAACCCGTTGGCGAGAGGGTTGACATCAAATCGATGGCGGACGGCACACCTTTAGATCCCGCTAAGGAATATAATGTCGCTGTCACTTCTTACCGCGCTAGCGGTGGAGGCGGTCTGATGGCCAAAGCCGGGGTTGACACCGGCAAGATTGAGGAGAGGATAGTTGAGATCTATCCTGAGTTCAGGAAGATATTGTACGATTATCTCCTTGAGAAAGGAGCCATCGATCCCGACCAGATAGGGGACAGGTCCAAGATAGGGGAGTGGAGATTCATTCCGGAGAAGACAGTCGTTCCGGCGATGAATAAAGATATGGAACTTCTCTTCGGAAAGAAGTGATTATAAGTTAGTTCCCTGGGTCATTGTACGGTACTCGGCAGGAGTCCGGCCCGTCACATGACGGAAAGCAGTGAAGAAATAGTCGTGGTTGTTGTACCCCACATGGTAGGCGACCTCCTTGATGCTCAATGATGTGTTCGTGAGCAGTTCTTTCGCTTTGCTCATCCTTACCTCACCTATGTATCGCGCGGGAGAGAACCCTGTATATTCCTTGAAAGTCTTCCTGAATGTCGAGTAGCTTAGGCAAAGCTTCTTGGCTATTTCTTCAGGAGAAATGTCGGAATAGCTTTCTTGGATTATGACCTTCGCCTGAGCCACCTTGTCTGCTATGTCGGATTTCTCGTATTGCTGGTTCTTGTCGTAGAAGAAAACGAGGCTGACAAGGCGCATGACAATCCCGGCTAGAAGCTGCTGGAAGCCTGATTCCTGCCTTTCGGCGGCAGCTATCGCCTCGTTGTAGAGGGCGACTATGTCCTCGTGGATGTTGACCATAAACACTGGCTTGTCCTTGGCGAAGAAACCATTGTCAATGAGATTCTTCATGAACACGCTGTTGAAGCCGATCCAATACTCTTTCCAGCCGGTTGCCGGATCCGGCCGGTAAGTGTGCCATTCTCCGGGGAAAAGAAGGAAGAAACTGCCCTCTCGGACGGGTATGGGCTGGGGGTGCGTGGCACTCCGGAACGTCCCGGACCCGCTGGTCAGATAAAGTAGCTGGTATTCGTCCAGGATGCGGCCCCTTTCCTCGGAGAACAGGTAGCGGGAAGGGTGATTGGACGGGGGGTAAGGTTCCCCGGGCCCGACTTCCTGGAATCCGACGGAATTGACGGCGGTTCCCCAGAGAAGGTCGTTGGGACCGGCGACAAGGTATTTCAGGTGGATGGCGTCGTTCATCGTGTCGAGTATGTGGCTGGCCGAGTTACAAATATAGCAATTTTCGAAGTTATTCCGTATATTTGTAAAAACAACCATTTGTAAAAGCCTCATGAAAAAGATTTCCGTGTTCGTGACGGCCCTTCTGGCCGCCGCCACGATGTGGGCCCAAAACCCGTACCTGCCACTCTGGGAACATCTTCCCGATGGTGAACCCCGTGTTTTCGAAGACCCCGACCAGCCGGGAAAGTATCGTGCGTACATCATCGGCTCGCACGACCTTACTTACACCGCTTACTGCAGCGGTGACATCCGCATGTGGTCGGCCCCGGTGGAGGACCTGAGCCAGTGGCGGGACGAAGGCATCCTTTTCTCCTGGTTCGTGGACGGTCAGTGGGATACCATGTATGCTCCGGACCTCGTGGAGGTGCGTGACCGTGCCACGGGAAAGAAGACTTATTACTTATATCCGCATTCCCGCGGGCGCGGCCGGATCGCCACCGTTTGCAAATCCGACC
>OMQO01000112.1 GCA_900313275.1 uncultured Bacteroidales bacterium | reverse complement strand
CCACCGGGACGGATAGCGCAGTTGTATCAATGACTTCAGCCTCTGTTTCCGCAGGAAAGACCTTTGTTACCACCAATATGGCGGCCTGCCTTGCAGACGCCAAGAAGAAGGTGATCCTGTTGGATCTTGACCTCAGGAAGCGCACCCTGTCAGCTCACTTCGGATTGAGGAAGCATGTGAACGGCGTGTCTAATTACATTTACGACGAGACCATGACTCTTGATGATGTGATCAAGAAAGACATGATTCCCGGTGTTGACTTCATTCCTGCCGGTCACACACCGCCGAACCCTGCTGAGCTTTTGAGCAGGCCTCGCTTCGAAACCCTCATCAATGATCTTAAGAAGGTCTATGACTATGTCATCCTCGATGGTGTCCCGTTCAATGTGGTGGCTGATCCTATGGTCATCAACAGGGTTGTGGACATGAACCTTTATGTCATCAGGAGCGGCCAGATGGACCGCAGAGGTCTTCCCGATGTCGAGGAGCTCTACCATAGCGGCCGACTGAACAACATGGCCATCGTCCTTAACGGTTCTGAGATCGTAAAGGGCTATGGCTATGGGGCTTACGGCTATGGCTACGGTTATGGCTATGGCTACGGCTATGGCTACGGTTATGGTGAAAAAGATGATTAAGGAGCGTTATGACCATCGCGGTTGATTTTGACGGTACAATAGTAGAGCATAAGTACCCTTCTATCGGTCGTGAGAAGCCATTCGCGATAGAGACTCTGCTTGAGCTATCAGCGGAAGGCCACCGACTAATCTTGTGGACAGCCAGAGACGGAGAACTTCTTGAGGATGCCGTCAAGTTCTGCAAAGAAAGGGGACTTGAATTCTACGCCGTCAACAGCAATTACCCTCAAGGCGCCCTATTTGCCGACCGTTCTGACAAATCCAACAAAGTGGTCGCGGACATCTACATCGACGACAAGAATCTCGGGGGACTTCCAGATTGGGGGACAATCTATGAGATAATCACCAACAAGCCAACCCATCGCCACCACAAGAAGTCGTTTTGGAATAAATTATTTGGTCGTCATCACAAGGGGAGATGAGGCTTAAAGAGGATTGCAGGATTATCAGCCTCAGGGGGCATCATCTTCTGACCACTGGAGAGAAGTCGTTGGAAGTCAACCAGTCTTTCGCCGAGATATGGAAGATAGCCGCGGCTGAGTCCTTTTCGACAGAGTCCTTGACAGGCAAGGTGATGCTGGAATATGACATCACCAAGTCAGAAGCCGAACGGGAAGTCTCTAACCTTATTGATATCTGGAGGAACCACAACCTACTGGAAGACAATGACTGACACGGTCGTCCAAGAAGCCTTTACCGCCCTTGTAAGGCGAGGATTGAGGACGGGGGAAGATGAATCTTTCCCCGCTCTTGATGACAGGCAATGGGAGGCCGTCCTTGAACTTGGGAAGATCCAAGGTGTGACTGGCCTACTTTTCTCCGGAGTTGAGTCATTGCCTTCGGAAGTCGTTGTTCCTGAGCAGATAATACTCCGTCTCATGGTGGAGGCTGACAGGATAATGAGGAGAGCCGAGCAAGTCTCCAAGGCGGCTGCCAGCCTCATCAAAGCGCTTGAGGAGAAAGGTTTACATCCCACCGTGATGAAAGGTCCGGCTGTAGCGGCCCTCTATCCTGATCCAAGGCTTAGGGAAAGCGGAGACTTGGACATATTCCTACGGCCGGGAGAGTTCGAAGCGGCTGTCGATGCCCTATCACTTATAGACTATCATAAGGATCCTGACGGGAATATTCTTTACTCATGGGACGGAGTGCCTATTGACCAGCATCCACGCTATTTTGACCTTCACAGCAAGAAAACCATAGGGCAGCAAGCTGATGGCTCGCCCGAGTCCCAACTATTGATGCTGTCGCTTCATATCCGCAAACACTGTATGGGGGCTGGGGTAGGCCTAAGGCAGATCTGCGATATGGCGATGGCCTACCGGGCCTTGCTAAAACAATCTGATATTCAGCGACTTCTTGAATTGTATAAGAAATCTCGCTCAAGCAGGTGGAATCTCCTGCTGGCATCGTTTATCAAGGAGTATTTAGGAGATGTGCCGCTCCCCTATGCTGACGGCACTTCCCTACCAGATTCAGACCAACTCCACAAGATAGTTTTCTCCGGAGGCAACTTCGGCCACTACGATCCTTCCAGAAGGGACGCTCTTAAGAAAGGAGGAGCATCAAGAAAAATCGATACCCTTGTCAGGATGCTCCGCCGAATCCCCTTCTCCCTGCGCTACTCCCGAAGTGAGTTGCTCCCCTTTCTGATCTCACTCATTAGAGGGAACGTGGTTTAATCAATCCTTTGTTAAACAGAAACGGCGGTGAGGGAATCCTCATCGCCGTTTTCGCTTAATCACCTTTCAATCGCTAGTTCAAGGATGCTTCCGCGCGATCGAAACGACCGCCTTTGTCCTTTACATAGATCGTGGTAGGCTTATTACCGCTCGACTTAGTCGTCTTGAATACACAATTAAACATGCGGTCGGTGGAAGCCTGATAATCACTGTAACTGATAGTCTTCAAGAAATAGAATGTGTTGGTCGTCCCGTCAGCAAGTGACTTACCGGTCTCAACCGTCAAGGTCTCCGAAGTGAGACAGTTGTTGGCAGCCTCGATCATCAGCGTGAGCGGGAACACGGAATAGCCCAGATTAGCCGGCAGAGTAATGGATACCGTAGTCGTCTGGCCAGCCGCATCTGAAGCGAGAGCTGACGCGGTCACCGTCAGGTTCTGCTTGGGAAGCACGCGGTAAGTGACATCGCGGGACAATTTCTTGGCATATCCGCCAGGATTCTGAGAAGAAGAAAGGTTGGCTTCCACATGAACGTCCGATTTCTTCATCGTTTCTCCAACACGATCCAAAGTCACAGTAGCAATATACCAGCCGTTGCTGCGGTCAGGTGTATCGGTCCCATTGTAAGAGGCTTTGGATATATTGACAACCGCTGAATCCGTGTTGGCATAAGGCTTAATTGACAGATCCACCAAGTTGCTCAAAATAGAAGCAGTTCCTGAAGAAGGAGTATAATAGCACTTATAGAGCAATGTGGTTGTATGCTTAGTCGTATCGGCATCCATGTCGGTGTAGTCGATGTACTCCACATGAAGAGTCAAACCCTTTCCGTCAGTGATCTGCTCGAGCGTTGCTGTCTCGGCGGAGCTGGAAATGTCTCCAAGGGGCGCCGCGGCATTCGCTGCGGCAGCTGAATCATAACCATTACTTCCGCTGATACTCTTAATGTCCATCACATATGTGAAGTCGCGGTAGATCGGGAAGTACTCACCTTGCTCATCGGTGATCTCAATCTTGTACCACCGATTAGTGCCACTTCTGGTTCCCTGCAACAGGACGCATGTCGCGTCGGATGTAGGGACACCGCGCTCGTACATGAACAGTGTGAAGTAGCCATCACTATCTGGTTCTGTTACAAAAGATGTCGGCGTGGTTTTGTCAATACCTGCCGCAGGAATAGTGGCCGGATAATTTGTGGCATCAATCGCGGTCGTGGTCACAGCAGTGGTTCCCGCAGCGATGTAGGGAGCGACAAACTCATTGCTGACCTCATTGAATGGAGCGATGAATCCTTCTTTGGGAGTATTGACAAGAGCGACCTGGTTGATTGTGAAACCGCTCCAGGAACTCTTCACCTTGATGCGAGCGAAATTACGGATCATAGGAACCAACGACACCGCGGCGGAAGTCTCCTTCGAGGCATACAAGCCCTTGCCGTCAAGCACCTTATGGCCGTTCGTGTTGATGTAGTCTCCCTTGTAAACCGTTATGGGCTCCCCAGCATCAGTATCCTGATAGGTGTACGTCTGACTCGAGCTGCTGTAAGTGCCTGGAACATTAACTTCATGTGTCACACCATCGACCGGATTCACATATGTGTAGGTCGAACTGCCATCATAACGGTATGCGGTGATACCATTCGGAAGCACGACGCGCTGCCAATAAGCGGCATCAGGCGCTTCCATCGTTATCGCCTGCATGACCGAGGCCTCTGATCCGGAAGTGGGCAGCTCATAGTCTTCAGGCAGGTTGGCGACGAAATGGAGATGCCTTTCAGCGGCACCCATCTGCAGGTCCGCGACCCAGAAATTAGCTCCGGACACACCATTGGTGGTCACAGCACCAAAGCTTCTGGCCGGAACAGCCTCAATCAGAACACCGACCTTGCTGAACACGAACACATGCAAAGACTCAATTGTCGGCTCGTTAGCCATCGCAGCCCTTGTGGTGATTTCAGCCGGCACACCGAAAGTCACGGTAACGCGGGCATCCTCAGGGATGACCTGCTCATCAGGAAGATTAGGAGCCAGCTCTTCTTCACAGGCGACAGCGCCCAACATCAGAGCGGCAGTCAAAATGAGATTGTATATCTTTTTCATACTTGATTCCTCCTTAATAAGCTATATCGCCCCAAGTAAATGTATTCGAATTGGAAATCTTGTCACTTCCCCAATACCATTCATCATAGACACAACGAACCCAGTTAGAACTCACAGCATATTCAGCATTGGATGTCGCGTAACCACTATGGGTTGCGAGCTCAGCGGCACTTAAATAATAAAGCAAGTTCTGATCGCCATCCTTAAATGGATACATGACACCGCCATCAGCAGTAAAGTACCCGCCTTCATAATAGTTGGGACTATGCGTGACATAATTCGAGATAATAAAACCAACATCATGCCTCTCGGAAAAATTAGTAGCTGTAAACAAAGAAGGAATAACTCCAGCATTAGACAGAGTTATCATAAACTCAATTTCAGCCTTAGTGGGCACTCTCCATCTTCCAGCCGGATAGCCGAATTCCTGATACGAGGCGCAACGCTGCTGCATTTCAGTAAAAGTACCTGGCCTTGTTTTGCCGAAAGAAGATGCTATCCTTATCTTAGGTGCGATTTTAGTTTTTCCCAACTCATCCGTTAAGGTTGGATGATAATTTGTCAGTTTACCTTTTCTTCCTGTATCTAACCGATTCCCTTGGTTAGACGACCAGTCACCTCCATTAATATTATTGACTGTTGAAGAACGGGGATCTGCGAGAATGAAACCAGAAGGCACTATTGATGATGAGATAATATACATATTGGGATTGTTGTTGTCGCCCCCCGAACCCAAAGTGCCGTTTACAGAGTTCCAACTATTGTTGTTACTCGTGTTATTATTAACAAAGACATACCCTCTTGAAGTGTGTGTATTGAGCTCATTAACAATCCTCAGCGGCGGCTGCTGGATGATGGTGATGGTCTTCTCATCGCCCGCGGAATTCTGGACCCGTACAGTAAATGTGTATTCGGACACATCCGGCTTGTTTGTGGAAGTCGCTGAAGAGATATCCGACATCAACTTGTGCTCGAACTTGAACTTGACACGTCCATCATCTTCCGTCGTGGGCTTGCGTGTCAGATAGCTGTAAGTCGAAGGATTGTTACTTGAACGAGTTGTAGGCGTCTGGGTAGAGTAGTCTTTCCAGCTGACGCTAGTAACCGTGGTAGTAATGTTGTGACTCGACTGGACGGGAATCTCAATAGAATCGCCTCCATAAATATAATAGGTGTCGCTGGCAAGTTTCAGATAAGAACCCTGAACCAGAGCGCCTCCGGCCGGCTTTTCCGTACTGTACCAGTCAACAACATAATACTTACCAGCCATCTCCATAGTCAGATCATCGGAGCGGCCACCAAGGATAGCGAGATCCAAAGAAATCTTGTACCAAGTGTTGCTCTCCAAGATGTTGTCATCCGCAGAGAGGGAGACCTTGTAGAAGAACTCTTGAGCGGCAGCGGTTTTATCATTCGCATGATCACGGCTGGCCGAAACCAACTTGTTGCCAGTGTGATATTGGGGCTATTTTAGATACAAGTGAAACCGAGGTGTAACTGATGGAATTGAAGGATAGACTCATAGGACAGCAAGTACGCAGGGTGGTAATCTCATTGAAGAAAGAATCCTGTGGATATCTGCATGTATTTTCTATATTTGAACAAATAGATAAAGACATACAGGACTATGAGGACTTTGCGCCTAACAATGGCAATGAGTTCAACGACTTCGACCGAACTGCCAAAGGGAAAGAAGATAAACTGTTTTTAACCGTTGACAGAATAACTATAACAGAAGATCTGTATGAGCAGCCTTGGAAAGATTACTACTCAGGAAAAGACTTGCTACAGACAACGACTGATGAATATCAATGGCCATTAGGAAAAGAGGATTGGGGAGTTATACCTTCTGATGATAACAATAATGTAGAGCTGAAAACGCTCTTGCCGAGAAGATACTGCCCAAGGTTTGTAAGATATTGCCTGCCGAAAAAGCAAACAGAGGCACTAAGCAACATTCTTAAAAATGAGAAGCTTAGAGTGCAGTTGAAGGAATTAACGATAAGAAACCTTGGTTATGATTTGACGGAACATAGCTTGTATTTGGGAGGATTCATCTTTTTGGCATATAATGATATTTACAGCAGAATTGATTTCACTGAGAAAGGTACACAAGACGGGATATTCTGCAGAATATCATATAAAAACGACAACAGACAACCTTTGAATGTGGTTTGCAGACGGAAAGGTAATGATGGTAGTGTAATAGATGAGACCAGCCATATACTTGATGGTAGTAGAAATCTCTATGAGTTAGATTTTGGCAAGACCTTCCATACACTGGAGGTGAATATTTTTGACCAGAATGGAAGCCTGCTGGACTTTTATAATAATCTGGTATTTATCCATTCGATACACTTTGATATGCGCGTGGGCGACAGTGAAGTGCATGTGAATGACGAAGAAGGCAATACCATTAAGACGGTTCAGAAATATATTGAGGGTCCCAGAACTGTAATCGGGGATAAGAATCCCATAGGCCTGCTGGATTCTTCGCCAGAATATGCCTACCGTAAGTTTGAAGAAGCACTGGATTTTGTTTTCTATGACGGAGACAAAGAACAAAGCGAAGAGAATATCAGGAGGGCAGAAAAAGATATATTGAGGATTATCGACTCGGCCAAAGACAGAGTGTATATCTGTGATGTGTTCTTTGATGTGAAATCGCTGGCGAGGTTTGTATTGCCGATGGCTTGCAGGTCAGTGCCTGTAAAGATACTTTCTGGAAAGAAGGAACTGAAGCAGGATGGAAAGCGTGAAAAATTGGCTTCTGCTATCAAGGAGTTTAATGAAAAGGGCATTGCTAAAGTAGAATGT
>OMQO01000263.1 GCA_900313275.1 uncultured Bacteroidales bacterium | reverse complement strand
ACGAGAGTGGTGCTAGCCGCTTCGAGTGGGAGAAAGAGATTCCTGCCGAGGAGGTTATGGAGCTTCTCAAGATTTGCGAGCCTGGTGTTATCGACAAGACCCGCTACCTGGTGAAAGCCGGCGAGCGCACCTTTGAGGTCGACGAATTCTACGGCGACAACGAGGGTCTAACCGTTGCCGAGGTGGAGCTTCCCAGCGAGGATGCCGCATTCGACCGTCCCGCCTGGCTTGGCGAGGAGGTAACCGGCGACCCCAAGTACTACAACTCCATGCTCATGAAGAACCCTTACAAGAACTGGAAATAATCCAATATCAATAGACTTGCACTTCAGTGTCCTCAAAGGGGACTGTACTTTTGGGGACACTATTTTTAAAACAAGAGGGACTTTCAACAGTCACTAAAACCTTAAAGAAATGGCGGAAGCAATAACCAAACAAGAGGCGACATTTGATCCTCTCGACATGAACAACTACAAGCTCGAAAAGCTGCCCAAGATGCAGAAGTCGGGCTTTGAAAAGATATTACAACGCATAGGCGGCCCACTGGCAATCCTCGTCTTTGTGTTCTTCTACTGGTTTGCCGATATCTCATTCATCAACAATATCGACACCAACAAGGAGACCACCACCCTAGCCGAGGGAGCCATGAAACGCTATGATGAGATGTACAAGAAGGGCGAGAAGAAACTCGCCGTGGTGGTCGATGCCAGCGGCAAGGAGACCAAACACGACCTTAGCGATGCCGAGCAGGCACAACTCAAGGCCGATACCCACAATCACTTCTTGCGCATTAACTATGCGATGCTGGCAATATTTGTCGCCGCCATCATCCTATGGATTACCGAGGCAATCCCCAATTACCTCACCTCGCTCTCGGTATACATTTTATATCGGTTATGCTCTTGATTATACTTTATACTCTATGCCATATTCAGTGACATCAAAAAAGAAGAATGTTATTCTGGTTAATTCATATGAATCATCTGAAAAAATAACTATTAGAGGTCAAGAGGTTGATGTTCCTATTCGCGGGATTACTGTTATCCCCAACAAAGTAGGAAAAGCAACATATACAGTGGATTTTTCAGACAGCAGTGGAACCAAACGCAGTGCGAAACAGACAATCCGCTGCTACAAATGGTCTAATCCGTTCAAAACTCTGAAGATAGGGAAAAAGAGCTTCAAGAAGTTGTTTAAGAAAACAAATTCTATAGAGATTGCTCCGGTTAGCGGAAAACTGAATATAAAAATGAACGGACCGTACAAGAAGCTTAAAGTGTACTATGCTGCGAAAGATGGAGCTTTTGTCAAGATATCAAATAAGGGAAATGTAACACTAAACAGTGGTGACAGACTTTTATTCAGATATAAGGATAATAAAAATCATGTCATAGATGAAGAAGCAGTGTTTACTGTGAGATAAAGAATCAGATCAGACACAAAAGATTGAGCAAATTGTGTTGATTTATTGCCTGCGCCGGGACGATAGTCCCGGCGTATTATCATTTGTGTGAATCTTTGTTGTACTTGCGAAAGAAAGAAGGCTGAGATATACTTGTTAGAACTGTGTGAATCATTTATTTCACAGGATGATGGTCCTGCGGCCTTGCCGCTGATCAATACCGGACAGTTCCGACAGGGAAGAACCAGTTACAGGAGTGCACATTATGAGTAAGAAGGAACTTGCAAAGACATACAACCCGTCCGGGATGGAAGACGCGATCTACCAGTCCTGGATGGACAAAGGTTATTTTCACGCGAAGGTGAATCCGGACAAGAAACCGTTCACCATCGTGATGCCGCCCCCCAATGTCACCGGCCAGCTGCATATGGGCCATGCGCTTGACAACACGCTTCAGGATATCCTGATCCGCTGGAAGAGAATGCAGGGCTATGAGGCGCTGTGGCAGCCGGGTACAGACCATGCCGCGATCGCGACAGAGGTCAGAGTCACTGATCACCTGAGAAAACAGGGAATCGATAAGAATGAGATCGGCCGTGAAAAGTTCCTTGAGTACTGCTGGGACTGGCGGAAAGAATACGGCAGCCGTATTATTAAGCAGCTTCAGAAGCTCGGAAGCTCCGCAGACTGGGATCGTGAACGCTTCACGATGGATGAAGGCTGCTCGGACGCCGTTCTGGAAGTCTTCCAGAGACTGTATGAGAAAGGCTACATCTACAAGGGATCCAGGATCATAAACTGGTGCCCGGTCTGCCAGACTACGATCTCTGATGCCGAAGTCGAGCATCAGGATCAGAACGGATTCTTCTGGCACATCAATTATCCGGTCATCGGGGAGGAAGGACGATTTGTCGAGACCGCGACGACACGTCCGGAGACAATGCTCGGGTATACTGCAGTCGCGGTCAACCCGAATGATGAGCGCTATACGGACATCGTCGGCAAGATGCTTGAACTTCCGCTCACAGGCAGACAGATCCCGGTGATCGCGGATGAGTACGTCGACATGGAATTCGGGACGGGCTGTGTGAAGATCACGCCTGCACATGACCCCAACGACTTTGAGGTCGGAAAACGTCATGACCTTCCGGAAATCAATATCCTGAACGACGACGGAACGATGAATGAGCTCTGCGGAAAGTACACGGGGATGGACCGTTACGACGCCAGACGGCAGATCGTCGCTGACCTTGAGGAGCTCGGTCTCCTTGTGAAAGTCGTCCCGCACTCGCATGCTGTCGGCACGCACGACCGCTGCCACACGACCGTCGAGCCGATGATCAAGCAGCAGTGGTTCGTCGCGATGGAGGAGATGGCGAAGCCGGCGATCGAGGCTATTAAGAACGGAGACCTCACATTTGTGCCGGAG
>OMQO01000194.1 GCA_900313275.1 uncultured Bacteroidales bacterium | reverse complement strand
CCTTGTGGCGGCTCTTAGAGGCGCATCCATCACTTATGAGGCCAACGACTATGGTGGCTTTGAAAAGGTTGGAGCGCTCGGCCGTTCGCTCCCTACAAGTGATAAAAACATCACAACCCAACCTGGCGATGTGATCCTTTACAGCGGCAATCAGATTGTGCTGTTCTATGGCAGCAACTCCTGGAGCTACACCAGCATCGGAAAGATTGAATATGGCTCTTTGGATGAGTTGAAAACCTTCCTGAAGGCCGGGCAAGGCAAAATCTCGGTAACTTTGTCATTATGATGAAAAAGACATTCGTGTTACTTATCGCTGCTATTGCTGTTATGAGTTGTGCTAATAACCCTAAAACAGAGCGGGTCCAGCAGACTGGCCCTATAACGATGAACCTGTATTACACCGGCACTGAAGGCAGCGCCAGGAAGTTCGTCGAAGAGATGGAATCAAGTGGCACGGCCGATGCCATCAGAGCCGAGGAAGGCAACTTGAAATATGATTATTTCGTGTCCCAAGATGATCCAGAGACCGTTATTTTGATAGACAGTTGGGCCGATCAGAAGGCTCTGGATGCTCATCACGCCACACCGATGATGAAGACCATTGCGGCCTTGAGAGAGAAATATGATCTCTCAATGAAAGCTGAGCGGTACTATAGGGCGGAAGAGGATCTGACATCTAACGATGCTAAATTTATTAGAACAAAAGACGAGTCAATGACTGTCGATTTCTCGGTATGGCCGAAGGGCGAACCTAATACCGCTTACGCTAAGTATTTCACTGGCAATAGTTTCCTCGCTCAGATGGAAGGCGGGATGGCCAACGTCACCTTTGAGCCTCGCTGTCGTAACAACTGGCATATTCACCACAAGCAAGTGCAGGTGCTGATTTGTGTCGCTGGTCGTGGTTGGTATCAGGAATGGGGGAAGGAGGCAGTGCCAATGACTCCGGGCACCATCATCGCCATTCCGGCCGAGGTCAAACATTGGCACGGTGCAGCTAAAGACTCATGGTTCCAGCATCTGACTTATCATAAAGACGTGAAGGAAGGCGCCAGCAATGAATGGTTGGAGCCGGTTACCGACGCTCATTACAACGCTCTGTAACGGGGATAATTAAGAGAAGTGAAGCTTGTGTTCAGTACGGTAGTGTTCAATCTGTTCCGCGATGTCTTCCTCGGTGTGGAAAATGAACTCCTCTTTGGGGGTATGAGAGTAGATGAGAATCCTGTTATCATTTGAGACCTTCCAGATCTCGTGTTCGCCAAAGGTTAAGAGCACATCTCTCATCCAGTGCCTTTGCAGATAAACCGTTATGCTCTTGCCGAGTTCCTTGGCAGATTTGGCCCGCAGGATTTTGCCCTCCTCGCATAGGCTTGTTATGATTGGTTGATAATCAAATGCTTCCGTAATGTCATCAACAGCTACCCATAGGTCTTTGATTCTACGGTAGGCTGTTAATTTGTCATTCCGTTTTTTTAGTAGCGCATTGCTGCCTATCTCGAATATTACATCCTCGTCCGCACCCATCGTGTCCGCCACCATTCGGGCATCCGATGCTTTCAATCCATATTTGGCATGCAGTTCCTTGATGTGGGTCAACAAGTTCTTCTGTGGGAATCGCTCGCTCCACATGTTGATATAGTCAATAAAACTTCCGTCCTTGATCATCAGACGGGCATCGGATTCTTCGCAGATTCGTATGGTCGTCATTCTTTTTGTGTTGTTTTATTATTGACCTATGGATAGCCTCGGGGAATACAGACAAGAGCCATGTCTAGAACCCGGACGACTCGAAATCGAGTGCGATAGCGAGGTCAGCCTTTTTTGTTAACGCGGCCTTGGTTGCTCCCTAATGGGACTGCTGATAAGCTTACCAACCTGGCTCGTGGCCGCTTGAGGATCGTGTCGTCCGGAAAGAGAGGATTTCTCCTGTTTCATTTGCCTGGCGTTGAGATCAGCTCCCTTCGGCTATCCATATTCGGACCCCCAACCCCCTAAACCGGCGGCCGGGGTCCTGGACAATAATCAAAGAACTATTTTGCGTTCGCAACGGCGTTCACCCTTTCATAGACTTCCCTAAGGTTCTGAGGGATAACCACTTTGAGGGCTTTGACCTCTGAGTCATACTGAACCCTCTCCACCTTTCGGGTGTCAACCCAAAGCTTCATAGCGGTCAACGCCTCATTGGCAATTTGTTTATTGGCTTCAGCCACCTTCTCGTCCACCTCGGACTTGAGTTTGTTGAACTCAGCCTGAAGGGTTCTGTACTCCTTCTGCAGTTCGAAGAACACCGTGTCAATCTGCTCAGCAGTGAAACCACTTGAGTAAGTGTTGATTTCAGCCTCCTGCCCTTTACCCACCACCTTGATGGGGTCTTTCGTGTGTTCCAAAAAATCCTTGCGTGCCTTGGCAAAGGCTCCGTCGGGATGAATGAAAGAGCCAATTGTCGCACACTTCGCCTCAAGGGCATAGTACCTTGCTTTCTGCTCAGCGGATAGCTTGGCCAACTCTTCCTCAAAGGTCACTTCATCCTTCGCCTTTGGCTTCTTAAGGTCCTCTCTGCCCGCTTTGATAAGCTCCTCGATGTGCTCCTCAAAGGCGGAATCAGAGGCCATTTGGTTCTTCGCCTTGATGCCTTCCCTCAAATACGCGATAAGGGATTTTAGAGCTCCGACCTCCCTGAGGCCTGAAGCAAGTTCCTTAAGCTCAGCCGTTTCCGACTCGTTCTCCACTCGGAAGGTTTTGCCTGCGATGGCAAGCATGTAGTCCCTTGAATAGAATCTCAAAGATTCGAGTTTGCTCACCAGAGCCTCGTACATCTCCTTCGCTATGTTCGCCAAATGATTGGCGCTTGTGATGGTAAGACCGTCCTTACCCAACATGTTGTTCCGCTTCATATCGTTATTTGGTTCGTTCGCTCTTTTATACCGCACCATCCGTAGGTTCTTTCATCGGGAATGTTTTATTTTCAATCTTGCCAGCCGGTCCAGTTTTTCCAGAACCCGGTTAGTGGCCAGATGGAAAGGATGCTATCTGATTTGTTGAGAGGCTCTATAACAGCGAAGACCTCATCAAGGATTTTGGGAAGCCTTCCTTCTCGGATGTCCTTGTATTTGACTATGAAAGTCAGCGCCTTGCCACGTTCCAGTTTTATTGACACTTTAACTCTAAGCTTTTGCCATTCAAAGGAATAACTGAAACCCCTCTGGTGCAGCTCATAGGAGAGGAGGGCATTAGCGGCAGCCTTATTGATCTCGTGAATCTTCCTGTTTTTCAAACACTCGTTGGCTTTGTCGAAAGCCCTGGTGCGAAGATCGTCGGTGATACGGTGGACAAGATCCGTAAACTCGACTTGGTCTTCCCATTTCAAGGCTTGATGGAAAGAATATTTCCTTGCCTCCCTCCAAACTCTGTGGACAGAGGCCAATGTCCGTTCCACGCAGACATTGACATTAAAGGTGTCACCAGGATTGCGGTTGGAATATTCCGTCACTGTTTTCAATGCTTCCCGTATGACTTCCTCATCGGTCATAGGGAAAGGCTCTCTCTTTCGCATAAACGTATTTTTTTTTATGATAACACCTAAAATCAATGTTTAGTGTTAGAATCATCAAAGTAGGCGCAGGAGCGGGCATATTTCAGGATGCGGACGAGGTCTTCGTCAGTTAGTTCGCCTACAGGCTTCCGGGTCTTGGTGAGGCCGTAGATGATGGCGGCAGTGGTCCAGTCTCCGGTGTCATCCGTGTCCACGAAATCGTCTTCCGGTGTTCCTGTAAGGGTGCGCCATTCTCCGTCACGCAACTTGTAGCGAAAGCCGCCCTTGCCAAGAGTCTGGACGAACAACTTGTCGTTGAATCTTTCGGCAAAGGACGTGTCCGGCACATCCTCGCTTGAGAGCTCCACAATATCGCTTAGAGCGACGCAATCCAGGTCGGCTTTGGTGGATATGCGGGAGGGCTTAAAAAAGACCGTGGAGCCCATTACTCGAAGCTCTTGGGCAATATATCGCTGACCGGGGGCGGGGGAGTCGAAGAAATAGAAGTCGGGAAT
>OMQO01000040.1 GCA_900313275.1 uncultured Bacteroidales bacterium | reverse complement strand
CATACACCGGACATGAGCTGAAACCCTTGTACCAGATAAAGTCGATGATGCTCTTCGGGCTGGCTTTGCCCCAGCCGTTGAAAGTCTGGTGATGGTCGGTCTTGACCGCCTCCTCACGAGCGTTCTTCATCAACTTCTTCATCTCGTCAAACTCCGGACGGTCATAAGTCATGTTGAAATCGCCCGTAACCACCATCGGAAGCCCCTTCGGATTTATGCTGTCGATCCTGTCCACGATGAGCTTCATGCCATTCTTCCTGGCCTGCCAGCCCACATGGTCAAGGTGGGTGTTCACATAATAATACTTCCTGCCGCTAGCCTTATCCTTCAGCAGGGCCCAGGTGGCCGTGCGGAAGCAAGCGGCGTCCCAACCCATTGAAGGCTTCTCGGGAGTCTCTGATAACCAGAAAGTTCCCCATTTCAGAAGCTTTGTGGTCTTCTTGTTGTAGAAGATGGACATGTGCTCTCCCTCATGCTTCCCGTCCTCGCGCCCGACACCTACGCTCTTGTAGTCCTCGCAATATTCCTCAAGGTACTTGACCTGGAAATCATAAGCTTCCTGGAGACCGAAGATGTCCGGTTTCTGATCCAAGATCATCATGGCTGAGGCAGGATAGCGGTACTCCCATGAGTTGGTCCCATCATTGGCCACGCCAAGGCGGATGTTGTAGGAAATGACTTTTATGTCCGCATTCTTCTTCTTCGCGGCTGTGGCGGTCGGCAATATTGTAAGCGCGGCCAGCAGGATAAGGAAAAATCTTTTCATGAAGGTGAAATGAATATCTATTATCCACAAATTTAACAAATTGTGCTAATTTTGTAAAGATTATCCACAAAAAAGAATCTCCATGTCAGAAGAATCCTTCCAGGAATATGGTAAAGAAGAGGCGTTGGCTCTTCTGTATGAAGGCACAAGTTTCGAAAAAACCGAGAACCCCTCTTTCGAACCAGCCGCCGGGAATACCATCTTGTCATCCAGCAAGTTATTCATCGAGGGCATTGATTTTGACCTCACTTATTTCCCGCTGAAGCACCTGGGTTACAAATGTGTCTCGGCTATGGCGGGCGAGATCTATGCCTCTATGGCGCATTCCCGCTTGCTGTCCGTCAGGCTCGGCCTATCAGCCAAACTGGATTTCAGCCATGTCCGGGAACTCTGGTCGGGGATGGTTGTCGCCGCTAAGGAACACGGATTCCAATCCATTGATCTTGACTTGGTTCCATCTCCCAACGGGCTCACTGTCAGTGTTTCAGCGACCGGTGAAAAGGCAAAGTTGACAAAGGGCCGCACCATGAAAGCCCGCAGCAAAGACTTGGTCTGTGTGTCCGGAAGCCTTGGAGCCGCCTATCTTGGTCAGCAGGTATTGGAGCGTGAGAAAAAGGCCTTCGAAAAGACTGCAGACGATTCCTCCCAGCCTGATCTTGAGAAGTATAAAATGCTTATAGGCAGCTATCTGAAGCCAGAAGTTCCTTCCGCTGTGGTCTCCCAGCTTGAGGATTCTGGAATATATCCGTCTCATGGCTACCTGGTCTCCCATGGCCTGTCGGACGCTTTGAAGAGACTCTCAAGGGATTCCGGCCTCGGAGTCAAAGTCTATGCTGACAAGATTCCTTTCGAAGGCAACAGTTTCGCTCTCGGTAAAGAGATGGACATCGATCCCATCTCCGCGGCGATGAACGGCGGTGATGATTTCAAGCTTCTTTTCACCATCCCTATCCTTTCGGCGGAGAAGTTCCGTCGGGAATTCCAGACCTTCGAGATCATCGGCCACCTTGCTCTTCCGGAGGTGGGGGCTGTGCTGGTGACTCCGGACGGCGTGGAGCTCCCCGTCACCGCACAGGGCTGGAACAACGGATGATGCGTGTTTTGT
Source organism: uncultured Bacteroidales bacterium (assembly GCA_900313275.1). GTDB lineage: Bacteria > Bacteroidota > Bacteroidia > Bacteroidales > UBA932 > Cryptobacteroides. The sequence continues at coordinate 11,416 of OMQO01000040.1, read as the reverse complement.
AAATAAGTAATAATCAATAATTTATTACGGATCCTTATGATGATAAAAGGGGGAAGGAATGTAATTAGTATTCTGATTAAGAACGTGTTGCGAATCACGCTCCCCTTTATTATTATCTCCTGTTCCACGGGCTTGGACACCCAGATGAATGCCGTACTGGACAAGGTCGAGGAAGATCTGGGTTATGTCAACACTGTGGACGTGGTCAATGTGGCTAAGATGGCTGATTGGTTTGAGAGGAGAGGGGATGACGACCAGAAAGCCAGGGCTTTGTATTGCCTGGGCCGTTCGCAATTCAACGACCGTAGCTACTCTGCTGCGATAATCTCCTATACCAAGGCTCTTGAATATGCCGAAAGAACCGGAGATTCTTTTCGTGAAGGCCTGATTTGCAGGGATATAGCCCATGTCAACGGGTTCTCTGGCAACTCTTCCGACGAAATCCTCTACTTGGCAAAGGCATCAGAGGCGTTCGGGAAGGCTGGAATGTCCCAGGAGAGGCAAAGTGTCCTGCTGGAAATCGGCCAGGCCCAAGCCGCCCTTGGAAAGTTCGACATGGCTGAGGAGATATTCAAGAGTGTGCTTTTCGATTCGCATGAGTCCCGTGACACATTGCTTGAAGTCCGATGCCTTGAAGCCTATGCGTCTCTCTGTGTGACCAAGGATGAGCCGGATCCCGCTCTGGCTCTGGACCTTCTGGCTCGAGCTACCAACGACCTCCGGTATCCTTTGACACCGGAGGATAAAGGTATCCTGGCATATTCCTACTCATTGGCAGGGGATCAGAAGGAGGCTTTCAGGTGGCTTTCCGAGGCCAAGGCGGCGGTTGAGACTGACGAGGATGCCGCGGGAATAGACTTCCGTGAGTATCAGATCGCATCCCGCTCGGGCGATTCCGCAAGGGCGCTCAAAGCCCTTGAAAGGGTCACTGAATATGGCAACAAGGCCCAGTCCTCCTCTTTCGAGGAAGCGGTCTCTGCCAGCCAGAGAGAATACCTTCAAGGCCAGTCAGAGATACGGGCCGAGAAATTACGGGCAGCCAGGTTGAGGCAATGGCTTCTGGCTTTGGCGGGATTGCTTGTGGCCGGAGCTTTGATTGTCGCTTACCTTTACTACCGTTCGGAACAAAAGAGACTCCTTGAGGCTGAGATCGCCGAGAGGGACAAATTCATGTCCATAGCAGAAGATCTCAGGAACCGGCTTGCGCAGAAGCAGGAGATCGTTCAGGATGACACCAAGACCGCCGCTCTGGTGAAGGGACCGGGGTTTGAAGCCTTGGAGCGTCTTTGCGAGCAGTATTATGTGTTCGAGGGAACTGAGAACTTGAAACCGAGGATCTTGAAGGAAGTCAAGTCGATAGTCGAGGGGCTCCGCAGCGACAAGAAAGTCCGCAAGAGTCTTGAGGATATGCTGGACGGCACCAAAGACGGAGTGATGACTAAACTACGGACGGCTTTTCCCTCCTGGAAGGAGGAGGACTTCCAGCTCTATGCCTTCACTGCGGCCGGCTTCTCCAGCACCACCATCTCTGCCTTAATGGAGAAGGAGAAGAGCGTGATCTACAACCGGGTGTGGCGTCTTAAAGGTAGAATAACCAATTCCGATGCGGAGGACAAGGGTCTGTTTCTCCGTTGCCTTGAAAACTAAATTATTCAGTATGAGAAGATTCCTGCTCGCGATAGTTGCCAGTGTCCTTATTATGCCTTCATGGGGCACTCCAGCCAAAAAGATTAAAGTCGCCTGCATCGGTGACAGCATCACCTACGGGGCTGCGATAGAAGACAGGGAACATTTCGCCTATCCTGTTCAGCTTCAGGCGCTTCTCGGTGGCAACTATCTTGTTGGAAATTTCGGCCAGAACGGTGCGACTCTACTGAAAAAGGGCCATAATCCTTACGATAAGTTGAAGGTTTGCGAGCAAGCGAGGCAGTTTGCCGCCGATGTTTATGTGATCCATCTTGGAGTCAATGACACCGATCCTCGTGACTGGCCTAACTATAGGGACGATTTTGTAGTGGATTATCTGGATTTGATAGCTTCTTTCAGGGAGGCTAATCCCAAGGCCAGGATAATCATCGCATTGTTATCTCCTCTTGCCGACCGTCACTATCGCTTCATGTCCGGCACTAAGCAATGGCATGAGGACATCCAAGAAGCCATCAAGGTGGTGGCGGAAACCGCTGGATGTGAACTTATTGACTTCCATTCACCGCTCTATCCTTATCCCTGGCATATTCCCGACGCCATCCATCCCGATGAGGTTGGCTATGGGATGCTGGCTCAGACGGTCTATTCCGCAATCACCGGTGACTATGGCGGCCTTTCCGTGTCGCCTCTGTACACTGACAACATGGTCATACAGCGCCGGCGTCCCATTGTCATCGAAGGCACATCCAACGCTGGTGATAAGGTCACGGTCAAGCTTGGACGGAAGACTTTGAAGACAGCGGCGGGTTTGGACGGTAAGTGGAGCGTGGAGTTCCCTTCAATGGAAGCCGCTACAGGACTGGGACTTACAATATCGACAAAAGATACGGTACTTGAATATTCCAACATCGCGATTGGCGAGTTATGGCTTTGCTCGGGTCAATCGAATATGAGGTTCAGGCTCTCGGAGGCCGATGGAGGACCCGAGGCCGCCGCAGCCTCGGCTGATCCGGATCTTCGTTTCTTCAATCAGGAATGCTACTGGGAGACCTACGATGTCTCATGGCCGGAGTCCGCTGTGGACTCGGTCAAGAACCTTCTTTATTTCCGCCCGGCGAAATGGGAAACCGCATCGCCTAAGACATCTTTAAGGATGTCCGCTGTAGGCTATTGGTTTGCGAAGGAGCTGAGGGATAGCCTTAAAGTCCCCGTGGGAATCATCCATGACGCTGTTGGAGGATCACCTGCGGAGGCATGGATCGACAGGAATACTCTCGAGTGGAAGTTCCCGGTGATCCTCAAGGACTGGATAAACAACGATTTCATCCAGGGATGGGCCCGTGAAAGAGCCGCCAAGAACATTTCCTATAAGCGGGGCGACAAATTCGCCCGGCATCCGTATGAGCCTTGCTATCTCTTTGAGTCAGCGATACTTCCGCTCGGTCATCCGACTATTGCCGGGGTCCTTTGGTACCAAGGAGAATCCAACGCCCACAATTTCGAGGCTCACGAGTATCTTTTCCCTTTGCTGGTGGACAGTTGGAGGGAATGGTTCGGGAACCCTGAGTTGCCGTTCTATTATGTCCAATTGTCAAGTTTGAACCGTCCTTCATGGCCTTGGTTCAGGGACAGTCAGCGGAGGCTGCTGGAAAGCAGACCTCATCTTGGGATGGCCGTTTCCAGCGACCTTGGTGACCCCACTGATGTCCATTACAAGGACAAGAAGCCCGTGGGGGAGAGGCTTGCTCGTTTGGCTCTGAGCGGCGACTATGGTTTCGACCTTGTGCCTTCCGGCCCCTTGTTCAAGTCGGCTGCTGCTCCGGTCCCTGAGCTTGTCGAAGGGCACCAACCGGTCGTCGTGACCTTTGAATACGGCGAAGGCCTGAAACCCTCTGAAGGAACGGAAGTCATTGGTTTTGAGCTTGCTGGTAAAGACAGACAGTTCCATAAGGCAACCTGCCGCCTCGAGGGCGACAGGGCTGTCCTTTTCGCTCCGGAAGTCAAAAATCCGGTTTATGTCCGTTACGCCTGGGAGCCATACACCAGGGCCAACCTTGTGAACTCCGCCGGCCTTCCCGCCTCGACCTTCCTCGCCCAGGTCGAATGAATTGAATTGCGGAATAGTTGCAGGATTAAATAATCAATCCGATATCTTCTTGGCTGTCACTTTCACATTTTTGGACGGATCGGTAGAGACGACTTTCACCACTTCCCCCATAGGCATGTAGGTGCTGCTCTTGGACTCGTTCAGCCAGATCATTATAACGCCATCTTCGGCGGAATACTTTTTTGCGGTTTCGCTGTTTTTCTTGCTTACCTCGATGAATTTGATGTCATTGGCGTTTAATCTATTGAACTCTTCCTTGGAGACGACTCTCTCGTCGTTTATCACGTAAACCGGGTCGTGGTGCGTTACCTTTATCGTATCTGCGCGTACTTTGAGGACGGAGATTGATTTATCAGTCAAGATGATGTGCTTTTTGATGAGTTTGTTTCCTTCCTTGACCGTTTCGATGTTGTAGGATTCCACTGTGTGTCCTGTCAGCTGGGAACCGTCGAAATTCTCGACTTCATTCCCGTCAATTATGAACTTAATTTCCTCCCTTTTCTGCGCCGAGAGGGAGACGGTTGCGATTGTGAGTACGCAAATTGCTGATAATAAATACTTTCTCATGTTATTTTTTTTATTTGTCATTGATTGCCACTAGGGATGTGGTACCTGAGTCCTCGTTGTATGTCATCATATAATAGTATTCGCTTCCGTCCCTTAACTTCAGGGTGACAAGAGCCTTGGACCCTTGCGGGACAGCGCTAATCGATTCGACCTCTCCGGAATTGATGTCCATCAACTGGCCTATTCCCTCGGCGATTACCACAGGGCTCAGCGGGGTCTCTTCCTCTTTCTTTGACGGAAGGATTATGCCCAATGCCACCACCGCTGCGGCAGCGATGCCGGCCGCCAGGCGCACGACCTTTCTACGAGTGAAGGGTCTCTCATATTCACCTACGATACGGTCGAATTCGGCGACCGCCTCGTCGGAAAGGTATTTCTCTGGATCTGTCATAGCTTCTTCAATTGTTCACGCAGCTTCCTGCGGGCGTTTGAGATAATCACTTTTATGCTTTGTTTCGGCCGGCCGGTCTCCTTGGCGATTTCGTCAAGGGTCAGGTCCCGCTCGGTTTTCAATGTCAACAGCTCTGCCTCGCTTTTGGACAACTGACGGTAGAGTGTTTCTTTAACTTTAAGATTATCAGTTACTTCCGTTCTTTCTTCGGCCGAGACTCCACCTTCGAAGGCATCACTTTTCAAAGGAATCTCTTCCAGTTTCCTCTTTCTGTATCTGGCTACGCAGATATTCTTCGTAATCTTGATCGCCAAGGCTTTCTCGCTTCGGACAGGATAACCTTTTTCATAAAGTTCCCACAACGTCAGCAGGGCTTCCTGAACGATGTCCTCCGCCTCGTCAGGTCCTCCGGTCGCCCGCAGGAACCTTCCCGCAAGAGCGATAAGCTCCCGCCTCATTCCGTTCGAGATATGTCCGAATTCCTCTTTCGTCATTATTTGCCTCTCTACTGGTAAGTAGCAAGAATCAGGGAAAAGTTAAAATTTTTCCTTAACTTTACAAAGATTAAGGATTTACGCCATGAAAAAGGATCAAAGATGGGTCGTGACCCGTATCGACGGGAAGATCGCTTCCGTGAGCGCTGATTTCAGGGGGATGAGAAGGGTCTCGGAGTATGTCGGGAAACTACCCGCTGACAGCATATCGGAAATAACCGTCACCAAGATCTCGACGGATGATCTTGTTGGACTGTCTTCCCAGACGAAATGGGAGGACATGCGTCTTTCCGGCACTCCTTTCCAGTTGAACGTCTGGAAGCGTCTCTATCTTCTGACCCATCATGAGGACGGCACTCCGATTCTTCCTGAAGAAGGAATCAAACTATTGAGCTACAGCCAATTGGCCGACCTTTGCGAGAATCCCAAGGGAGTCCGGGCAGTTGCGCACGCCGTGGCCTGTAACCCTGTCGCCTACATCATCCCCTGCCATTTGATCGTCCCCAAGGAGGCCATCGACAAGATTCTTGAGATCAGGGCAATAGCCCAGTCCACCATATTCAAAGGAACCGACCTCTACCTTTTGGATTCGATAGAGGTCGGTGAGTATGAGTATGGGAGCGATTTGAAGCGCCGCCTTATCGAGCGCCAGCTTTACAGCCGCTAGTCGTTATTCAGCTGTGTGATATCGACTTTCGGGCGCTCGGAGTCGCCGATGAGCCACTCGGAATAGTAGTCGGCCATTCTCCAGAAGAAATATTCGTTCATATCCCCGAAACCGTGCCTCTGGCCCGGAAGGAGCAGCATGTCGAATCGCTTGTTGGCCTTGATGAGGGCGTTCACGACACGGATCGTGTTGGCCGGGTGGACGTTGTTGTCCACGTCACCGTGGACCAGCATAAGGTGGCCCTTGAGGTTCTTCGCTAACTCCTGGTTGGTGTCGATGTGATAAACGAAGGTAGTGTCGCCCTTGTCGATCTTCTCAAGGATGCCATGATGCTGCTCGCTCCACCAACGGTTGTAGATGCTGTTGTCGTGGTTGCCGGCGCAGGAGACCGCGGCCTTGAAGAAGTCGGGATATTTCAGAATTGCCGCTGTGCTCATGAAACCGCCGCCGGAGTGGCCGTGTATTCCGACCCTGTCAAGATCCACGAAGGGGAAGCGGGCTCCGATCTGCTGGATGGCGTATTTCTGATCCTCAAGACCATAGTCACGAAGGTTGCCGTAGCCGAAGTTGTGGTACCATTTCGAGCGGTTGGGGTGGCCGCCTCTGTTGCCCACGGTGATGACGATGATGCCCAGCTGGGCGAGACGGTCGGTCCTCGTGAAACCCTTGCTCCAGGAGATGTTGTTGGCCTCGACCTGCGGGCCTGGATAGACGTAATCACATATCGGATAGACCTTTGTGGAGTCGAAGTCGTAAGGCTTGTACATGGCTCCATAGAGGTCGGTCACGCCGTCGGCCGCCTTGACCTTGAAGCGCTCCGGGAACTTGTAGCCGGCGTCGAACAGGAGGCTCAGGTCGGCTGTCTCAAGGTCGAGGATCTTCTTTCCGGCGGCACCGTAGAGAGCGACTCCGGGAGTGTAATCCACTCTTGAATAGTTGGCCACGAAATACTTGGCGTCGTCACTGGCCGTGGAGAGCACATCCATATCGTCCATATCGAGCTTCTGAAGCGCTCCGCCGGTTAGCGGAACCCTGTAGGTGTGCATCTGGTAGGGATTCTCGTCCTTCTGCACTCCGCAGGCGCTGAGCAGGACATAGCCTTCTTTCTCATTGACTCCCAGCACGTTCTCGACGTGGAAGGCACCGTCTGTGATCTTCCTCACGAGTGTGCCGTCATTCTTGTAGAGATAGAGGTTGGCCCATCCGTTGCGCTCGGACCACCAGATCATTTCCTTGCCGTCCTTGATGAGGAAGGGAGTTCTGGTCTCAATGTAGGTGTTGGAACGTTCCGGTATTATCACTTTGGCGGAATCGGCATCAACTCCCACCCAGCATAGATCAATCCTCTTGATGTCACGACTTTGGCGGAGGAGGTAGAAACCGGTGTCGTCACCCAGCCACTTGCTTGAGAAATAGTCATTGTAGCTGTCCTTGGCGAGGCGGCGTCCTCTCTCAATGCTGAAGTCCTGGTCCTTGAAAGCGTCAACCTTGATTTGTTTGCTGGTCGCTTGACCGGGGATCTCATTGATAGTAAACACATAAAGGTACCCCTTCGGCCCTGGCTCACCAGGCATCTGGTACTTGTAGGTCTCCAGTTTGGGGCGCTTGGAACTCACTGAGTTGATGACCCAAAGGTCCTCAAGTTTCCTGGTGTCCCATTTGCTCACAGCGAAATGCTTGGAGTCAGGCGACCAGGCCAGTTCTCCAGGGTTGGTACGGCGCGTGGTGTCGGTCTCCGTGTCACCGGAATAGTTTCCGTAGCCGAACCCGAACTGTTTGATTCCGTCGGAGGTCAGGCGGTGTTCCACGATGGTGCTGTCCTTGGGATCCTTGGCTGCCTTGCGGAGGTTGGTGGAATCCATGATCCAGAGGTTGGAGTTTTTCGCGTAGACACCCATTGTGCCGTCGGGGGAGACAGATGCCCAGTTAGGGTACTTGTCCTCTTCTTTTTCCTTTTCCTCAGTGACATCCTTCAGGGATCTTGAGGCGAAGTCATATTCAAAATGGAATACTTTCTTCTCTGGCCTTCCGGCCGTACCTCCTCTCGGGCCACCAGGTCTGCCGCCGCCCTTTTTCGCCTTGGTCGTGTCAGGCTTCTCGACCTTGTCCTGGGTGCTGCGGATGTCAAAGGTGAAAATCTTGTCGTCTTTTAGCTTCAACTGCATTATGGGAATATGCTGGGCATCGAACGGATCTTTCACTATCTCAGTGAGTTCCATTGCCAGTCTCTCAAGGTCGAAGACCTCTGTTTTAGTCCCCTTGGCAGGGTCGACGATGTAGTAGTTCTTGCCTTTGGGCGACTGCCACTCGTACCAGAACCTGTCACCCTCCTTAAACCAACGAGGTTGCACTCTGGTGGAGAACACCATGTTGTTCACCCTCTTGGCGGAGAATCTCTCGGCGAGCGCGTAGTTCGCCTTGGTAACTTTCTCCTGTCCCGCCGCGGCAAGCCCAAGCAGCAGAGCCGCCACTAATAATAAAGCTCGTTTCATAACGTGATTTATAAATGTTTGATTTTGGTTTTTCCCTTTTTCAGCCCGTTGGATGTGGCCGTCACGACAATCTTTCCCTTAGCCTCGGGTTTGACCTTTATTATCACAGAGGCCAAGCCGTTAAAGGCCTTGATCGTGTCGCTGTGGAAAGGCGTGAGGCAGGTGGGATCCCCGGCATCGACCGCAAGGATCTCTCCTGGACCTTTGACGCTGAATTCCAGCTCGTTGCTGGCGGTTGGGGCGAAGTTGCCCTTTTTGTCGGTCAGCTTGACATCAATGTAATACAAGTCTCCCTCTCCGAAACCTTTCTCAATTGCCATCTTGATCTTTTTGGTGGGACCGGCGGTCCTGATGGTCTCGGAAGCGACCTTCTTACCGTCTTTCCAACCCACGGCCTCAATCTTTCCGGGCTGATAAACAACCTCGTCCCAGCGCAGGCGGTATCGCTTTTCGCTACGCTCGAGGGTTCCTTGTGACTCTCCGTTGACGAACAGCTCGACCTTGTCGCAGTTGGTATAGACGTGGACAGGGGTCACCTCGCCTTCCCGTCCGGGCCAGTTCCAATGAGGAAGAATATGCAGGACGGTCTTGTCAGACCAGCGTGCCTGATAGAGCCAGTAGCGGTCCTTAGGGAATCCGGCAAGGTCTATTATTCCGAAATAGGAACTTCTGGAAGGTGTTGACACTGAGCCTTTTTCCGCTATCTCTTTCTCCGCTTTGGCCTTTGCCGCTGGATCATGGAAATTGGTGAGTATGGTCAGATCCTGGTTGTAAGGGGTTGGCTCTCCAAGATAGTCGTAACCTGTCCATACGAACTCGCCGAGGCAGGCCGGATTGGCGTCCTCGAGCTCCCATTCCTGTTCGGGAAGCTGGCCCCAAGGGACTGTGTGAAGGTCGTAGGAGCTGACTTGGAAGTCTTTCTCGCAGTGTTCCTTTCCTCTCGGGTCTTCCTCTATCGGGAAGAAATACACTCCTCGGGTGCTGATGGTCGAGGCGGTCTCGCTGCCCAGGAACAATTTCCCAGGATTTGCCTCATGGAACTTGGCATAGAGGTGGGGCTTGTAGTTGAAGCCGTAGATGTCCATCGTGTTGCGGAACTCCTGCTCGGAGGCCCAAGGATTGTCGGATCCGAAGGTGGTGGGCCTCGTAGGATCCTCAGTATGACATATTTCCGTCAGTCTCGCGGGAATATGGTAAAGGTCAGGATAGCCTTGCTCTCCCGTCTCATTGCCGATGCTCCAGAGGATCACGGAGGGGTGGTTGCGGTCCCTGTGGATCATCGCCACCAGGTCTTTTTCCGCCCAGTCATTGAATAGCAGGGCGTAGCCGTTGGGCTTCTTGGGGACCGTCCAGGTGTCTGTGAGCTCGTCCATCACGACGAAGCCCATGCGGTCACAGAGGTCGAGGAGCTCGGGGGCAGGGGGATTATGAGAGGTTCGTATGGCGTTGCAGCCCATCTCTTTCAGCATCTTCAGGCGGCGTTCCCAGGCGGTGTTGTTCCAGACGGCTCCGAGTGCTCCAGCGTCATGGTGGAGGCAGACTCCCTTCAGGAATGTCTTCACACCATCGATGAATATCCCGTCTTCCTTGTATTCAATATCCCTGAGTCCGAATACGGTCACATACTGTTCTTCTGCGTTTGCCGGCCGGCTGTCTGGGCTCGGCCGCGTCCATTCTCGCTTCGCCCTTCGACTTTGCTCAGGGCTCGCTGCGGCTGAGTACGGCCGAAGCACGGCAGCCGCTCCGGCACCCTCAGGAATGATAGTCGTGACAGCGCGATACAGGTTCGGGTGCTCCGGACTCCAGCGCGCGGCTCCAGAGAGGTCGAACTCTTGGGTGATAACTGTCGAGTCCGTGATGGATTCTATAAGAGTCTCGGGAGAGGAAATCACCTTAGTGCCGTCATATTCATATATTTCCGTACGGACGGTCCCTTTGACAGGCTCCCCTATGTTCCGTAGGCAGACCCTCAGTGTGGCTTTATCCCCCTTGGTGGTCATATAGGTCCCCCAATGGTCCACGCTGACAGCGGAAGTCGTTGTCAGCCAGACATTTCTGTATATTCCTCCGCCGGGATACCAGCGGCTGGACTCTTCCGGATTGTCGAGGGTGACCTTGATCTCATTGTCGCCTTCTTTCAGAAATGAAGTCAGGTCGGCCCTGAAGGAGGCATAGCCGTAGGGCCATTCCGTGACGAGGTTTCCGTTGCAATAGACTTTGGACCAGGACATTGCCCCGTCGATGTCGAGGAAATAGCGCACCGCAGGGACCGGTTGGTGAGCCTGTCGAACCACCGGGACCGTCAGTGTCTTGACATATTCCGCTTTGCCCCACCAGGCGAGTTTCCCGGTCTCACCAGGGTATTTGATGTCGAAGGGACCGTCCACGCCCCAGTCGTGAGGCAGGTCCACAACCTTCGAGACGCCGTCTTTGGTGAATGTCCAACCTTCGTTGAATGAGACTCTTGAGGCAGGCTGTGCCGCCAAGGGAAGGGCAATGGCCGTCACGACGGCGGCCAAGGCTATGGAAAATACTCGTCGAATCATATTCAAAGATAATGAAAATCCGTCAATTGCAAGGGTTTTATGATTAATCAAATCGTGGCAAAACTTTGGTGAATTAAAGATTATTCTGTAAATTTGCAGCCCCAAATTGTTTGGGGAAAAACATAAATAAAAGATTTACAATCATTTATGCCAACAATTCAACAGTTAGTTCGCAAAGGACGCGAGAGTCTTGAGGTCAAAAGCAAGTCTCGCGCGCTGGACGCTTGCCCTCAGAAGAGAGGCGTATGTCTGCGTGTCTACACGACGACTCCTAAGAAACCTAACTCAGCGATGAGGAAGGTTGCCAGGGTACGCCTTACCAACTCTAAAGAGGTCAATGCCTACATCCCGGGCGAAGGTCACAACCTGCAGGAGCACAGCATCGTGCTGGTGCGCGGTGGTCGTGTCAAGGACCTTCCCGGTGTGCGTTACCACATCCTTCGTGGAGCTTTGGATACCGCTGGCGTGGAAGGCAGGACCCAGTCCCGTTCCCTCTACGGCGCCA
>OMQO01000187.1 GCA_900313275.1 uncultured Bacteroidales bacterium | reverse complement strand
AGTCTTCCACACCTTCCACGGCTCGCACTCGGTGATATAACGGTTACCGATACGTGCCAGGTTCATGGCCTCGAACTGCGCATCGCGGAACTTGAACTGCTCCAGCAGTGTCTCCACCTTCTCTTTCACGTCCTTGAACTCCCAGGTGCCATATGCATCTGCGGTGCTCTTGTAGGTGAATTTGATCTTAACGAGGCCGCCGGTGAACCTTGCGAGGCTGATCTGTCCGGAAGCGACATAGCTCCAGTTCTTACCGTCGGAATAGACGGGAACGAGGACCTGGGTCCAGCTGGCGCCGTTGTCGGTGGTGACATATACGGTGTACTCGTTATCTACATTGCCTGCAAACCTCTGGGCGTGCTGGAAAGTGAGGACAGGGTTCTTGGCACCGGTAAGGTCGATGTTGGGGCTGATGACGCTGGCTTCGGAAACTCCCTTGCCGGTCACCTTGCCGACCATTCCGTAGGAACTGCTGTTGGTCCAGATGTTCTCGACACCTTCGAAAGGAGTCACTACCTCGACCTCCCATGCACCGAATCCGTCGGTAAGAGGATCGTTGTAAGGCAGAGGATATGCGGAGAGACCGGAAGCCTGGGTCACGTCGATGTTGACCTCGGTAACAGCCTCGCCCTTGGTGGACTTGAGGGTGATGACGCCCTTGCGGGTATCCTCGGTGTTGGCGCTAGCGTGAATGTTCACGAAGGTGGTATCGGCAACGCGGGAGATGCTGCTTACGCTGAGCCAGCCTGCGTTGGAAGAGAAGTCGAGATTATCTCCGCTGTACTGCACCTTGGCGGTAACGGTGGTCTCTTCCTTAGGAAGGGAGAACTCGAGATTGTCGACGGTAATCAGCGAAGGGATGATGCTGACGATGGTAACGTCCACGAGCTCCACGGTGCCGTTGTAAACGGTCTTGGGGCCTTCGATGGTAACCACGTCACCAACTGCGAGATCCCAAGCATTGGGGTTGGCAGGGCAGTTGAGAACCTCCATCTCGGGTTTGGTCTTGTCGAAGGTAGCACCCTTCTTGTCGCAAGTACCATAGATGTAGAGATCGGTCTCGGAAGTGCCGTCGTTGATGTACCAGTTGCCATAGTTGGTGCCGGTGATCTTGGTGACCTTACCGGTTACTTTGTAGGTCTTGTCGGGGCCCTCCAAGACTTCCTTTACGGTAGAAGGAGGAACCACGACACCCTTGGGGGCTGCCTGGTTGACGTTGATTATCTTGGTCTTATTGCCCATCACGATGTTGACCTCGGCGTTACGGGCAGCGGTGGATTCGGTGGCGGAGAAGCTGACGGTCACTTCCTGTCCGGCGGCGCCGGCAGCAGGGGCAACGGTAAGCCAGTCTACCTTTTCGTTAGGGATGACGGCGGTCCAGTCTTCCTCACCTTTGACGGTAATAGTGACTGCTGTACCCTCCGTAGGGATAGTAATATAGTCGTTGGAGACTTCCAGGCCTTTCATTTTAGCCACAGGCTCAAGCTCAGGGGTGCAGCCTGCGAAAAGGGCAACCGCTGCAGCGAGAGAAGCGATAATATATTTGAATTTCATAACTAGCCTGATTTATTAGTTGAACATGTACTTAAGACCGATCTGCATATACCAGCAGTTTCCGAGAGTGTGTTGGAAGTCCCAAGTGCTTACACCCTTGTTGACGGTGGTGGAGAACACGGGAACTCCGTCGGGATCGGTACGCTCATACTTCAGGATCTTCGCATTTCCGTTGGTATCGTGCTGTACGTCGGTATTCCAGGTCTTGGTAACACCCCACTGGGAGTTGAAGAGGTTGCCCACGTTCTGAACATCGAGGCTAACCTGGAGGGTGTTCTTGACGTTGCCGGTCTTGATGATGAAGTCGTGTGCGTAGCGGAAGTCGAAGACGTGGCGGAGAGGCTGGTTCACAGCGTAAGCCTCGGCATACTGGCCCTTGTGGGAGCTGAGGTACTCATCTTGCTTTGCGAATTCGACATACTTGTCCATATCTTCCTGAGTAGCAAAGCGGAATGCAGCGTCAGCGCCGACACCCATCTCTTCGTCCTTAGGAATGTAGATAAGGTCGTAGTTGTTACCGTCACCGTTGATGTCGTTGGCGTAGATGTAGCTGTTGCCGGAGTAACGGAGGCCTTCGTAGAGGAGGCTCCAGTGGTTGTGCGCCTTGTCGGTGTAGCTGACGGAAGCCATCAGACGGTCAGGAAGGTTGTAGCTGGAGTTGTGCAGTATGTTGAAGTTCGGGCCATCGACGGAAGGAATGTACTTCCAGGCGGCAGTGGCGTTGGAACCGGGCATACCGGTGATTTCCTTGCTGACGGTGTGGGTATAGGATGCGATGAAATCAAGTCCCTTGACAGGCTCGGCCTTGAGTTCGATGGTTGCGACGGAACCGTAACCCTTGTTGGAGTTGGTAAGGATGTAAGCGTCGGTCCTGTTGTACTTGTAGTTCGAAGGATAGATATGACGCTGGTCGGCACCATTGAAGGTAGCCCAGCCGGAGTTGTCGTCGGTGATGTTGTAGTTGGTCAGCATCACGGCGTTGAGAGTCTTGTTGTAGATGTACTCACCAGTGATGGTGACAGGGAAGCTTACGGGAAGAGTCCAGTCGAAAGCGATGGAGGACTTCCACACCTGAGGCATCTTGAAGTTGTTGTCCACACCTGCGACCTCGCTGGGAGCGGGAGCGGTTTCAGGAGTGATGGTAGTAGGATACTTGTCGGCGTCGATTCCGTTGAGGATCTCGAGGATCTTCCAGCGGTCGGTAACGATCTTGCCACCCTGGACGAACTTGGAAAGCACTGCAGCATCCTTCATCTGGGTCAGACGGCCCTTCACGATACCTGCGTTGGTAGGCATGTTGGTGAAGAACACGAGAGGAATACGGCCGGCGAAAAGACCGGAACCACCGCGGATCTTGAGGCTGCGGTCGCCGAATACATCGTAGCTGAAGCCGATACGGGGGCTGATCTGGATATTGCTCTTAGGCCAGAGACCGGTATCAACGTGACGCCCGCCGTAGTCGATAGCCTTGGTGGCGTTGTTGGTCATGATATCGTCGTTGTTGAACGAGATATTGTCGAAGCGGATACCAGCGGTAAGCTTGAGTTTGTCGTTCACGCTCCACTCGTCCTGGGCATAGATGCCGAACATTGCGAAACGCACCTTTGCGGAAGGATACTCGTCACCGTCGAAGCCCCAGTCGAATGCCATGGCAACGGGAGCGTTGCCGGCGTAGAAGTCGGAAAGGCTCTTGAACTGGTACATACCGGTACCGTTACGCATATAGGTGTTGAGAGCCATCTGGGCCTCGTAGTTCAGACCTGCGGTAATCTTGTGGTCGCCCATGTAGTAGGTGATATCGTCCTTGATGTTAAGAACGGTACTCTGAACCTTGTTACGATAGGTGAAGAGTTCGGTACCGAAGTCCATGTAAGGCATGGATTCGTCGCCGAGATCTCCGGAAGCAATCTCCACGAAGGGGAAGAATCCACCGTCGTTTCCACGCACATCCTGAGTATCGGAGTAGGTGATAAGCAGCTGGTTGGAGAGGTTGTCGGTAAGACGGCTGTTCAGGTCGAGGCCGTAGGTGGCGATGTTGTTCATCTGGTTGTACAGCGAGTTGCTGAACACGAGACCATCCTTGCTGACCATGTTGTTGCCGAGGGTAGGAACGTCACGGGAAGTGGAAGGAACTTTCCACTCGTTGGCGGTGGTGTAAGTGTAACGCAGAGCCAGTTTGTGATTCTGGTTGATGTTCCAGTCGATACGGCCGAGGAACTTGGTAGTTCCGTTATCCTTGTTGTAGTTGCTGTAGGAACCGGGATCGTAGCTGTAGTTCTCCTTGAGGAAGTTGCGCATGGTTTCTGCCTCGGAAGTCTTGACGCGGGAGATCATGCGATCTTCGTCTGCTACGCCGTCCTCGGAAGTACGCCATTTGATAACCTCGGAGGGGTTAGGAGTGCGCTCGGCGTTCACGAAGAAGAAGAGCTTGTTCTTGACGATGGGTCCGCCGAGGGTGAAACCGTAAGTGGTTTCCCTTTCGGGAGTCCTCTCGAGATCGACACCGTCGACGCGGCTACCGTGAATGTTCTCGTTCTGATGATAGACGTAGGCAGTACCCTTGAGAGTGTTGGTACCGGACTTGGTGATAGCGTT
>OMQO01000101.1 GCA_900313275.1 uncultured Bacteroidales bacterium | reverse complement strand
ACAGCCCGGACGCCGTTTTGCATCCTGGCATAGCTGAATGTCTTGGAATAATCGGTTTTGATGGTCATCTAATGCGAAAATAAGGTTTTCTGACTGAATATACCTCATGAATGAAAATAATTTAACCTATCTTTGAAAATATGAGTCACTTTTTTCTGTTAACCATTTTGAGTTTCGGAATCATCGCCGGTTCCAAGGCCACGACTGACGGATATGTTTATCTTGGTCATAATGAGGACATTCCCGGTGAGAAGATGTTGAACATCTATAATGTTCCCGCGCGTGATGGCCGTCTCGCGGGCCTTTGGTTCGAATTCCCCGGACAAGCCGGCGACAGTTATGTCAATGAATATGGTGTTTGCATAGCTTCTAACGCCAACTTATCGAAAGTGAAGAAGTCGAAAGGCAAGCGCCTGTATGCATTCCAGACGAGGGCATTTCGAGAGGCTAGGAGCGCTCGGGATGCTGTGCGGATTATAGGTTCCGCGGTCAGGAAGCTAGGCTTCAGGGAGGCGGGACGGTCTTTCCTGATCGCTGACTGCAATGAAGGTTGGGTTGTGTCGGTCGTCGGCCGAGCATGGGTGGCTCAAAGAGTTCCAGACGACCAGATCATGGTGATTGGGAATAGCTTCAATATCGGTGAGGTTGACCTTTCTGACACGGATAACTACATGGCTAGCAAGAACTTGGTTAGATATGCCAGAAAAAAGGGATGGTACGAGCCCGGCCGTGACGGCTCGTTCAATTTCAAAAAGGCATTTTCCGATCCTGCCTCACTTGAGGATTCGTTGAGTGTTAGTCGCCTGGCTCTAGCGCGGGAGTTCTTTTTTGGAGACAGCCTTGATGTCTCGCACGCGCTTTTTTCCAGCGTTCCTACCCGGAAATTCCATCGCAGGGATCTCTCGCATCTGCTCACGGACACTCCATTGCATAGCGACAACACGGCCCTCACAACCATATTCACGTTGAATCCTTCCTACCCTCCGGCAAGTGGCACCGTGATTTGGGTCGGCTACCCAGGGCAGGATGCCGCGAACCATTCCCAATGGACGATTTTCACTAAGACTCCTGAGACCTGCCATCGTTTTTCAGATTCCGACATGGCGTTGAGGGAACACTTCAAGGAAGTGACTGGTTTCAGGGATCGCTGGCCGGATCATTTCTACTGGCATTACCTCTATCCCGAGACCGACATTGACGTGATTCCGCATGATTACACGGTTTTCGTCCCGGAACTATCTAGGAAAGAAGCGGTTAAGAATCCTGGAAGGGTGGGGGATGGTTTCAATGACCATTTCCATGTGTTGGAAGATCCTGTCAGAGGACTGCTCCATGCTTTTTGGACTCAAGGGTCGTGGGAAGCGGCTGAAGATGAGCATGTCGCATATTCCCAAAGCGGGGACGGAGGCAAGACTTGGACCGATCCTGTGATCATAGCGGGTTCGGCTACACGCCTGGATCCTTCGCCTGTGGCCGCTTGGCAACAACCGATGATTACCAGGAGCGGGCGTCTTTATTGTCTCTGGAATCAGGAGACCACCGTCAAGAAACATCTTTGCGGACTCATGTACGGGCGTTATTCCGACGATGGCGGAAAGACGTGGAGCTCTGTCGGGATCGTGCCTTTCCCCAGAAGATTCAATGCTGATCCCGCGGATCCTTCGATTCCTCCGACTTGGTGCATGTGGCAAAGGCCGCTGCGGCTTGGAAAGGATGGCAGTTACATCGCCGGTTGCTCACGCTATGGGACCGATGGGATCAGCAGGGTAGAGTTCTGGCGCTATGACAACATTGATAACGATCCGGAAATCAAGGACATCCGCATTTCCTTCT
This sequence comes from uncultured Bacteroidales bacterium, assembly GCA_900313275.1. Lineage (GTDB taxonomy): Bacteria > Bacteroidota > Bacteroidia > Bacteroidales > UBA932 > Cryptobacteroides. The sequence continues at coordinate 6,119 of OMQO01000101.1, read as the reverse complement.
TCAACACGGATGCGGACTCGTTCGATGCTTCAAAAGTTGAGAACGACATAGACTATTCCTCTCGTGAAGGCCAATTGGTTGAGGAGGCTTGCATTGTCGGGCTTCCTGACGGGCGTTTGTTCGCTGTCATGCGCACTACCATCGGACATCCGATCTGGTCTGTCAGTTCCGACGATGGGGAGACATGGTCCAGGCCTGAGATCCTTCGAACCGAAGATGGGGGAGAGGCGATTCTGCAGCCATGCTCGCCTTGCCCGATTTACGATTATGCGGGGCCGGAGGCCAGGAGCGGGAAATATTTCCTGCTGGTGCATAACACTTTTGATTTCAATGGTTTGACAGCCTATCAGAACCGTGGGCCGCTCTACAAGTTCGACGGGCGTTTCGTTGAGGATGCCCATCAGCCGATCTGGTTTAAGGAAAGCGGTATGTTTTCGCCTCGGGACACCGGCAACTCTTTTTACACCAGCTACACCGCGCTCGACGGCAACGGAGTCCTCTGGTTTGGAGACCAGAAGTACTATCTTTTCGGCAAGAAGATGCGTTAAGGCGGTCCCTGAGCTTGTCGAAGGGCTACTTCAGAAACGCGAAAAACACGGCGAGAATAAGGCAGGCGAAAGCCACCAGGTGATTCCAATGGATGCTCTCACCTTTGAAGACGAGCATCACTATCAATGTGAAAACAGTCAGGGAGATAGCCTCTTGGATGACTTTCAGTTGAAGAAGGTTGAAGGGGCCTCCGTTGCCCGAGAAGCCGATCCGGTTAGCCGGAACGGTGAGGCAATATTCAAAGAAAGCTATTCCCCAAGAGAACAGGATAACCAGGATCAGAGGCCAGCCAGTCGAGATCTTCATCTGGTTGAGTTTAAGATGGCCGTACCATGCGAATGTCATGAACACATTCGAGCAAACCAGCATCAATATAGTCCAAAGCCCACGCATTGTCAATCGCTTTCTGTATTTCCATTTTTCGGGCCGCGAAGATAATGCTTTTCTGGGGAAAAGGTTAAAACCCGATTCTTTTCCTTGCTTGTCCGCCAGAAATCAAGGAAGACTTGTTGGCTTTGATGGAATTCACAAGGTGAGTTTGAGAGATGGGGACATCGGCTAAAGCGGCCATCATGGCAGCCTCGTTGACAATAAAAGCGATGTCTGATGAAGCGTAATTGACAGTCAATTTAGCGAGTACAGAACAATCGATATCATTTGTGACTGGACGGCCTTTAAGGTGCAGGGCAAAGATTTGCTTACGAGTCTCCTCATCTGGTGCCGGAATTTCATATTTTAAATCAATCCTTCCCCTTCTAAGGATAGCAGGGTCAATCAGATCCAAACGGTTGGTCGTTCCTATAACGAAGATGCCCCTCTGGGCACAGTTATTCAGCTGCCCTAGGAACTCGTTTATTTCCTCGGGACGGTGCTCAGCGGCCATGGAACTGCGTGAAGGAACAAAGGAATCAAATTCGTCAAAGCATAATATAGTCGGAGCTTTTCTCTCCGCCTCTTTGAAAAGGTTGGCTATCTTACCCTGCGTACCGTGAATATACACGCTACCAAGGTCGGACCCATTCACAAGGACGAAATTGAACTGTGACTCTTCCGCAAATTTCTCGGCGAAGAAGGTCTTCCCACAGCCGGGAGGACCGTAAAGAATCATTCCATTAGGTGTGGTGAGCCGGTATTTCGCGGCTTTCTCCCGGTCTTGCAAGATCCAGATAACTCTGTTTGTCAGTTCGGCTTTCAACTTATCCAATCCGGCGACATCATCGAAACCACCGCCATTCTTTTTCTGGATTTTGACTTTGACAGCGGTAATTTTAGTGTGCTGGTCCTGATCTTTCTCTCCTTCAATACTATCCAGTGTTTCTTTATTCTCCTTTTCCGGCGAGGGGGTAACGGTATCGACCAACAGGGCTTTGAAGAAACTCTCAAGATGGATTCTCCTGGCCGGGTCAAGCTTGAGTGCCATCGAGATCAGTTCTATGATATTGTCGGGAACACCGTTGTTTGATAGGGGAGACAGGTTGAGTGGATCTTTCCTGGCGTTACGGACCTTCCGTCTTTTATTAGCAAAGGAGTCATCTTTTGAAGCCTCGAACGGCCACGGTTCTTTACCTGTCAGCATACTATAAAACACGGCTGCCGCGGAAAAGATGTCACCACCGTTCTCGAAAATGCCGGTAAGGGATTCGGGTGAGCAATAAGAAGGATTCAAGTCTATGACAGGAAACGGTGGAGTTCCGCTAATAGCTGGATACAAGTGACCTAGATCGATGATCTTTGGGATATATTGGTCGCGACCGGCTTTTTCTAAAAGAATATTCCTTGGTGTGATGTCATTATGATTCAGATGAAGCGAGTGGAGATAACGCAGCCCATTAAGCACTCCGCACATCATTCCCCTGGCTTCTTGATACGAGAACACTTTGCCTTCGTTCAAGAGTTCAGAAAGGAGAGTCCCATGAAAGAACTCCGTGATAAGGTAGTGATAGTTCTTGCCATCAATAGATAAGGCCCCGTCACTCACATAGGATATGACGTTCTCATGACTAACTCGCCTACTCAGAGCGATTTCCAAGATATCTCCCTGATGCTTGAGTTTCTCAGGAACTCTATCGTCCTCAAAAAACTTCATGAAATAGGACTTGCCGTGGTCATCAACCACCCGGTAGGTGCTATTGAACAGTCCTTCCTTAATAAAGTCGCTGACACGGTAGTCTCTGATGCGGGAACCCTCTTCAAGTATCATTAATTAAGTTTGTTTGGTTTATATTCTTCCCAAATATACGTTTTTTTCCCTATTTTTGCCTTATGCAGCGGAACAAACTGGACATGGAGGTGCAGTACTTGCCGGGGGTGGGGCCGAAGAGGGCCTCACTGCTGCGTACTGAGTTGGAGATCACGACTATCGGTGACCTCCTCCACACCTATCCTTTCCGCTACATCGACCGAAGCTCTATCCAGTACATAGCCGATGTCCAGTCCGGCAACGCTCTGGTTCAGATTCTCGCCCAAGTGGTCTCGGCGGAGCTCACCGGCCAAGGGGCCAAGCAGCGCTTAAGCGTCCTGGTCAGGGACTCCAGCGGGGAGATGGAACTCGTTTTCTTTAAGGGTATTAAGTACACCTACGACCGTTTGAAGCCAGGTTCTACCTTCCTCTTTTTCGGCCGTCCGTCAGTCTTCAACGGCAAGATGAACATGGTCCACCCGGAGATCGACAATCCTCCCGTCAATGGGGCCCAGAGTTTCTCAGGAGTCTTGACTGGTGTCTATAACTCCACCGACAAGCTTCGTAACGGCGGTGTGACAGGCAAGGTGATGAACAAGCTGATGGCTGAGGCCATCGACCTCGCTATCGGTGATGTGCGGGAGACCCTCCCGGATTATATCCTCCGTGAGAAAGGTCTTGTCCCATTGAAATACGCGATCAGGAATATTCATTTCCCGGCCGACCAGGCGGCCCTCTCGAAGGCCCAGTACAGACTCAAATGGGAAGAATTGTTCCTTCTCCAACTCTCTCTCCTGAAGCAGAAATATATCCGCTCGAGGGCAGATAACGGAATACCCATGCCAATAGTTGGACCGGCCTTCCACGCCTGTTTTAAAGCTCTTCCTTACGAGCTCACCGGTGCCCAGAAGAGAGTGATTAAGGAGATCCAGGCGGACCTTATGAGCGGTCACCAGATGAACCGCCTGCTTCAAGGAGATGTCGGTTCCGGGAAGACAATGGTGGCTGTTTTTTCGGCCCTGATAGCCATCGGCAACGGCTACCAAGCCTGCATTATGGCCCCGACCGAGGTCTTGGCCCAGCAGCATTACACCCACATACAGAAATATCTGGCTCCCACAGGGGTGCGTTGCGAGCTCCTTATCGGCTCAACCACCAAGGCGGAGCGTCGTCCGATCCACGAAGGACTTAAAGATGGCTCAGTCGGGATAATCATCGGCACTCATGCCCTCATTGAGGATGATGTGGTTTTCCATAATCTAGGTCTTGCCGTCATCGACGAGCAGCACCGTTTCGGAGTTGAGCAACGCTCCAAGCTTTGGTCGAAAGGCTCTACCGACGCTCCGCCTCATGTGCTTGTGATGACCGCTACTCCTATCCCGAGGACTCTGGCGATGACCCTTTATGGCGACTTGGACGTCTCCGTGATTGACGAGATGCCTCCGGGGAGGAAGCCGATCCAGACGATGCTGATAGGGGAGGGCAAGCGTCCGCAGATGTACAATTTCATCCGCAAGGAGATTGCCGCAGGCCGACAAGTGTTTATTGTCTATCCTCTGATATTTGAGAGTGAAAAGCTTGATTATCAGAACCTTGAGGCTGGTTATGAGGAGATTGTCAGGCGCTTCCCGATGCCTGATTACAAAGTGGCTATCGTCCATGGCCAGCAGACCAGCGAGGTAAAGAAATTCAACATGGACGCCTTTGTGGCTGGGCGTGCTAACATCCTTGTCTCCACGACCGTCATCGAGGTTGGCGTGGATGTCCCGAACGCTTCTATCATGGTCATAGAGAACGCCGAGAGGTTCGGCCTTGCCCAGCTCCACCAGCTCCGTGGCCGTGTCGGCCGTGGCTCGGAGAAGTCCTATTGCGTGCTGATGCACGGCAACAAAGTCAGTAAGGAGTCCCGCAAGAGGCTGGAACTGATGTGCGCCACTGAGAATGGCTTCGATCTCGCGGAAGAGGACATGAAGATGAGAGGCCCCGGTGATCTCGAGGGGACCCAGCAAAGCGGCCTTCCCATCTCTTTGAATATAGCGTCCCTAGCCCATGACGGGCAGATAATGACGGATGCCAGGAGTTATGCCGAGCATGTCCTTGCCGGTGACCCGACCCTCTCGGACCCCGTCAATTCCTCTCTGGCGGCGGAACTTCGGAAGGATAAGTATTCAATAAAGGATTACAGCAAGATCTCTTGATCAAGCTCCGAGAGTCTCGGATGATGGCTGTCCTTTTCAGACAGAATCACTTCGCTTTCAGGAATCATCCAGTCTATTCCAAGGGCGGGATCGTCCCAAGCGATGGCACCTTCGGCCTCCTTGCAATAGAAATTATCGCATTTGTACTGGAACACGGCTTCTTCCGACAGGACACTGAATCCGTGGGCCATACCTCTCGGCATGAAGAACTGGCGGTGATTGTCTCCGCTGAGTTCCACGGCCACATGCTTGCCGAAAGTAGGGGATCCGGGCCTGATGTCGACCGCCACATCTAGAACCGTACCTTTCACGACCCTCACAAGTTTTGCCTGGGCGTGCTCGCCCTTCTGGAAATGGAGCCCCCGCACAACCCCGTAGCTCGACTTGCTCTCGTTGTCCTGCACGAAATCCACATGGCCTACATTCTCCTCGAAATCCCTCCTGTTAAATGACTCGAAGAAATATCCCCTAGAATCCTCGAATATCCTAGGCTCGATGATGAGCACTCCTTCTATGTCTGTTTTGATGATATTCATTCTCCAGCCAATCTCAAAAGATACTGTCCGTATTGGTTCTTCGCCATCGGAGTGGCGACTTGGCGCAACTTCCCGGCGTCAATCCAGCCATTCCTGAAAGCTATCTCCTCAAGGCAAGCGACCTTGAGGCCCTGCCTTTTCTCAATCACCTCGATATAGTTTGAAGCCTCGGTGAGAGACTCATGTGTGCCGGTGTCCAGCCATGCGAACCCTTGTCCGAGTTTTTGGACTTTGAGGATTCCTCTTGAGAGAAACTCCTGATTGACAGAGGTTATCTCCAGCTCGCCTCGGGCGGACGGCTTGATTGTCTTCGCTATCTCAACAACCTCGTTTGGATAGAAATACAATCCGGTCACGGCGTAATTGCTTTTCGGGGCGACGGGTTTCTCCTCGATGCTGAGGCAGTTGCCCTCGCCGTCGAACTCGGCCACGCCATATCTCTGCGGATCGCTCACCCAGTAGCCGAACACCGTCGCCTTGCCTTCACCCTCGGCCTTTGAGACAGCCGTCTTAAGCTGCTCCTCAAAGCCTGCTCCATGGAAGATGTTATCCCCGAGCACAAGGCAGGCGCAGTCATCACCGATGAAATCCTCACCGATTATGAAGGCTTGAGCCAGACCGTCCGGAGATGGCTGCTCGGCGTAGGCGAACTTCACC
>OMQO01000181.1 GCA_900313275.1 uncultured Bacteroidales bacterium | reverse complement strand
GGGGGGCCGTCTCGTCAACCGCTTGAGGATCAAGCTGGTACTCACACATAAGGTCTTGCGGCAACAATTCTGACCCGCAGCCCGCAGCCATCAAGGCCGCGACAATTATCACAAATGACCTACGCACAATATCTCTTTTATTTCACGGTGATTTCCTTGGACAGAAGAATATGACGGGAGTCAGAACCCACCTCTACCACGTAACGACCTGGATCGACTTTCCAGTCCCCTAAATGAACATCATAGTAGGAGAAGGCATCCGGTCCCAAGGTAAACTCAACTTTGGACTTTCCTCCAGCCGGAACCTCAACCTTGCTGAAAGCCTTCAGTTCATGGACCGGCCTGGAAACAGAAGGAGCCAAGGGGCGCACATAGACTTGGACCACCTCCTTTCCGTCCCTGGAGCCGGTGTTGGCTACAGTCAGTTCCCCTTTGAAGCCTTCGGCAACTTCATTGACCGCCAAGCCGTCATATTCAAAAGTAGTGTAACTCAGACCATAACCGAACGGGAATTGAGGTTCGGAGCCGAAAGTGTCGTAGTAGCGGTAACCGACCATAAGACTGTCAGAATAAATGATATAGTCCTTGTTCTCCCAACCTAGTTTGGCGATAGGGGTCTCTGAATAACTCTTAGGCCAGCTGAAAGTTAGCCTACCGCTGGGATTGACTTTCCCGGCCAGCACATTAGCCACCGCAGTGCCTCCTTCTATGCCACCATACCAACACTCCACGACCGCAGGGACCTTGTCCAGCCAATCCCCTATCTCGAGAGGAGATCCGTTCACCAGGGCGACGACGGTGTTTTTGTTTGTCTTGGCAAGACGGAGAATAGCCTCACGCTGAAGCTCGGGGAACCGCAGGGTCCGCCTGTCCGCTCCCTCTGTGTCTTGATTCAAATCAAGGCCACCGACAAACAGGACCACATCGGCCTTCCTCGCCTCGCTCTCCAGAAGTTTCCAGCTCTTCTCATCAGCCTGTGAATCCGGGGTTGACCATTCGACATGGAGGGACGCGTCACCATGGCCACGAGTGTAGCGAATGCCCAGAACGCATCTGGTTCCTTTCTCCAAATCCATTATGGCAGAAGTGGTTCCACGCTCCGCATCGGCTGCTTTCAACACAGCCATCGGGGCATATTCCCTCCATCCTTCAGACAGGATGACATCTCCTCCGCCCGCAGAGATCCTGAAAGTGTACTTCCCATCGGTAGGGGCCACGAAGGATAGCTCATAACGAGCCTCCCTCCAGCTTTCCACCGGGATGGACGGATCCGGCGAGCGCATCTCCCACATATAGTTAATCTTATCCTCTTCCCGAGTAAGAACAGGGCTGTCAGAGCCGTTGACGGAATACATTCCTTTGATGCTAATGAAGTCCGGCAACTCCTGGAAACCACCAAGCGGCGCCCAGTCGAAGAAACGTATCTTCTTGTCACCGAACGACTTCCTGAGACCATCCAAGATGGTGACCTCGTCAGGGCTGTTCACCCAGCAGCTTCCGCCCATCAGGTACTCGCAATTACGGAGCGTGGCATTCGGGCCGGTAACAAGAATACGGCGCACCTTTTTGGGATCAAGAGGAAGAAGGTCGTTATCGTTCTTGAGAAGCACGATGCCTTCCTCGGCAGCCTCCCTCGCAACCTCTATATGTTCAGGTGTCAAGCGCTTATAACCTCTTGCTATGTCGGCATCAGGGTCCAGCAGCCCTACCTTGTCATAGGCTCGAAGAATACGCATAGCCTTCTGATCCACAATGCTTTCCGGAACAGTTCCTCTACGGATAGCATCAAGCAAAGGGAGACCGAATCCACAATTCTCTCCTCCAGGCATGGATTTGTCAAGTCCCGCGAAGGCCGCTTTCTCGATGGAGCGGGTATTGATCCAATCCGTGATGATGATCCCGTCGAAGCCCCATTTGTCCCTGAGAAGCCCGTTCAACAGGCTCCTGCTATCGCTCACGAACTCGAAATTCACCCCATTGGCAGAGGTCATAATAGACTGGACATCAGCCTTTTCCACCGCAGCCTTGAAGGCGGGCAAGTAAATCTCGTGGAGAGTGCGATCGTCAACGACCGAATAATAGTCATTGCGGTTGTTCTCCCGGTTATTGCAAGCGAAATGTTTGATGCAGGCAATCACGTCCCGGCTCTGGATACCTTTTATAGCGGGAACTGCCAGCTCTGCCGTCAGCAACGGATCCTCACTGAAATATTCAAAGAAACGCCCTCCCAACGGATCACGGAGTATATTGCAAGCGGGGCCAAGCAGGAAAGTCCTGCCCAAAGTCCTGGCCTCTTCTCCCCACACTATTCCAGCCCTATACATCAGGTCGGGGTTCCAAGTGGAAGCCATCCCTATGCCCGCCGGGAATCCGGTCACTGGCTCACCGTTCCCATGAGGGCCACGGCCACCATCGGTCATCTCGAAAGACGGAATACCTAAGCGCTCCACGCCGGGATCGCCTTGACTGAGGTTCGCTTTCTCTTCAAGAGTCAGGCTATTAAGAATGTCAAGCAGTCTTTTCTCCCTCGCGGAGTCTTGAGCGGAGAGCAGAAACGGAAGCATCACCGCCAAAAATGCGGCAAATAGCTTACGATTAATCATATCAAATTAAATTACAGCACATTATGGACCTTCCAGGATTGGGGCTTCTTTATCTGAAAGCTGCCTGTTGCCCGGATGTCCTCAACCGAAGATCCGAACTGGACCTGATAACTCCCCGCAGCGGTCTCCCAAGCCGAGACGGTCTCGTTGAAAGATGCGAGATCATAAGCCGGGACAGCGAACGACAGGGTTTGGGACTCCCCTGGAGAGAGCGACTTGGTCTTGCCGAAAGCCTTAAGCTCACGGGATGGTTTCTCCAAACCACCGGAAGGAGCTGACACATAGACCTCAACGATCTCCTTCCCGGCGACAGAACCGGCGTTGGTCACGGTCACACTGGCGGTGAAACCGTCGGGAGTCGCCTTCACGACAGGCTTTGAATACTGGAAGGTGGTGTAACTCAATCCGTAACCAAAAGGATAGGACACCTCAACCCCACGGGTCGCGAAGTGGCGGTAGCCAACCCATATTCCTTCAGAGTATTCGGTGTAGTCGATGTTTTTCCTGAGGCCTTCTTCCGCCTCGCCTCTCTGGGGGAAAGCGGGGAAATTGGCGCTTGACGGATGGTCGAGAGCGTCGATCGGGAAAGTCATCGTGAGCTTCCCGGAAGGGTTGACCTTACCGGTCAGCACGTCAGCCACGGCGTAGGCACCCTCCTGCCCTGGCTGCCATGGCAACAGGATGGCATCCACAAGGTTATTCCAAGATGCCGTCTCAATGACTCCGCCTATATTCAGCACAACGACAACCTTTTTGCCTTTGGCGTGAAACTCATCGGAGACACGGCGGATCAGCTTGCGGTCTCTCGCTGTCAGTTCAAAGTCATCAACCATGGAGCGGTCATTCCCCTCTCCCGCATCACGGCTTACCACTATGATAGCCACATCAGACTCGGCAGCCTGCTGAGGCAACTGGTTCAGAGGCACTTCCGGCTCCGACACTTTCTTTCCGTAGCCCCATGACTCATACATCAGCCAATCCATAGCCCCGGCCACTCGTTTAGTGGCGTGATCCAACTCGACATAGGCCTTGTAATACCCGGCCAGATCCTGGTTCAATTCGAAACCAGCCTCCGTAAGGCTCTCCCTAATGTTGGAAACATGCTTGGCCACCACATGACCAGAACCGATTCCTACTGCCACGAAATCCTCCGATCCTACCCCATAGACAGCGACCTTCTCGTTCCCTTTCAAGGGAAGAGTACCGCCTTCGTTCTTGAGCATCACGATAGACTCCCCGGCCACTTTTCTGGCGATCTCCGCATGTGCCTTAAGGTCGGGATCATTTGAGAACTTAAATCCTTGATAACGAGGTGTTGAGACGATGTAATGAAGGATATGTCTGGCGTTCCGCTCAAGTTCCTCACGTGTGATAGTGCCATCCTTGGCAGCCATGAGCATTCGTTGAAGTTCTTCTTCATTGCCAGGCTGCATCAGATCACACCCGGCCTTGGCCGCCTTGACTGTACCATCCTTTGCCCCATGATCAGTCAGAACGACCCCTTCATATCCCCACTCATTCCGAAGTATAGTGGTCAATAAATCGTAAGACTGCTGCACATACTCACCATTAAGCTTGTTATAGGAGGCCATCAATGCTCCCGGATGCCCTTCTTTGATGGCGATCTCGAAGTTTTTGAGATAGATCTCCCTCAACGCCCTCTGGCTTATCCTCGCCTTCCTTGTTGGTCGCTCTCTTGTTCCGATCCCGCTTAT
>OMQO01000180.1 GCA_900313275.1 uncultured Bacteroidales bacterium | reverse complement strand
TATCGCCTCCGCCGGCGACCTGACCATTCAGGGCACACGCGGCAATGTGAAGGTCCTGCGTGACGAGGATGGCCACCAGAAGACTTACGAGGTGGATTTCACTTCTGCGAGGAGCCTGATCTATTCTCCGGCCTACTACCTCAAGCAGAACGATGTGATCTATGTCGAGCCTAACGACATCCGCAAGCGCCAGTCCACAGTCAACGGCAACAACCTGCGTTCCGCTTCCTTCTGGATGAGCCTCGGTTCCTTCGTCACTTCGACCATCCTGGTGATCCAGCGGATCAGCCGCTACATGTAGAAATAACTAATACTGAATATATTCGAATATGGAAAACACAGAACCCATCACCATCACCACCGCTCCTCAGGAGGAAGAGTTCAACCTTAGGGAGTTCTTCGGACGCTGCATGTCCAAGTGGTACTGGTTCGTCTTATCCTTGGTCATCTGCCTTTTGGCGGGCACCTACATCGTCATGACGACGGTTCCGGTCTATCACTCTTCAGCCGAGGTACAGATCAAGTCCGATTCTCGTGGCCGCTCCATCGACAACTCGAGCGAGTTTGCCGACATGGGCATGTTCATGACCAGAACCAACGTTTACAATGAGCTCCGCGCCTTCCGTTCTCCCGACATCATGGGAGATGTCGTCGAGAACTTGAAGCTCTACATGGACTACAAGTATTCCGGCCGTCGCTACGACATCACCCTCTACGGGACCACTCTTCCTGTCGTGGCTGAGCTGCTTGACCATCCTGACAACCAGAAAGCCGAGTTCCGTATCTCTTTCGAGAAGGACGGCAAGATCGCCCTTTCGAATTTTGAGAGAGCCAAGGACAAGCTCGACGGTAATCCTGTCAAGGGTAATCTTGGCGACACTCTCTCGACCCCTCTCGGAAGGATCCTGGTGACCAAGACTCCCAGCTATCCTGAGAAGGGTTACAACTTTGACATAGATGTCACTTGTTCTTCCAGGAAGGGCGCTATCGGCCTTTTCAGCAAGCATCTCACTGTCGCCCAGTCCGATAAGATGGCTGACATGATCACCATCGGTGTCGATGATGTCTCCACCCAGCGGGCTCAGGACATCGTCAGCACCCTGATCGCCGTCTACAACGTCAAGTGGGTCCAGGACAAAAACCTCCTTGCGAGGGCGACCTCCGAGTTCATCAATGACCGTCTTAATGTGATCGAGGGTGAGCTCTCCGATGTCGATTCCGACATCTCCGCTTACAAGTCGGCCAACATGATCCCCGACGTGGGAGCCGCCGCCGACATGTACATGCAGCAGAACGCTGTCATCAACCAGCAGATGCAGGAGCTGAACAACCAGCTCTACATGGCCCGTTATGTCAAGAACTACATCGCCAATGAGGGCAGCAACAACCAGCCCCTGCCTGCGAATATGGGCATAGCCAATTCCGCTCTTGAGTCCAGGATCAATGAATATAACCGCCAGCTCATCGAGAGGAACAACCTCGTCGAGAACTCCGGTGAGAACAACGTGCTGGTCAAGGATATGGACAAGACCCTCGAGTCGATGAGAGGCGCTATCTCGATGTCCATGGACAACGAGATCATGGCTCTCAACACCCGCTACAGCGGCCTCCAGGGCCAGTCCAGGGCCACTTCCGCGAAGATTGCCGCCAACCCGAAGCAGGCTAACGAGCTGCTCAGCGTCGAGCGTCAGCAGAGCGTCAAGCAGAGCCTCTACCTCTACCTTCTCCAGAAGCGTGAGGAGAATGAGCTCTCCCAGGCTTTCACCGCCTACAACACCCGTGTGATCAAGCACCCTGTGATCAACGGCCCTGTTGCTCCTCAGAAGAGCAGGATCATGCTTGTGGCCCTTCTTCTCGGCCTCTTGATCCCTCTCGCCATCCAGTACATCCTGATGGCCACCGACACCAAGATTCACTCCCGCAAGGATCTCAAGAGCCTTTCGCTTCCTTTCCTCGGCGAGCTTCCTCTGGCCACCAAGAAGAAGAACATCTTCGGCAGGGTCAAGAGAACAGCTCTCGGCACCAACGCCATTGTTGTTGAGCACGGCAACCGTAACGCCATCAACGAGGCCTTCCGAGTCCTTAGGACGAACCTCGAGTTCATGACCAAGGATCCTACCGCCAATGTGATCGCGACTACCTCTTTCAACCCTGGATCCGGTAAGTCCTTCCTGACGATGAACAGCGCTATCTGTTTGGCTATCAAGGATAAGAAAGTACTCGTGATCGACGGTGACCTTCGCCATGGAACCTTGTCCGAGTTCGCCGGCACCCCTGAGAAGGGTCTCAGTGACTATCTGGCTGGAAAGATTGACGACATCAACACTGTCGTTGTCGAATCTCCGAACTACCCGACCCTCAAGGTTCTCCCTGTCGGTACCATCCCTCCGAACCCTGCCGAGCTCATCGCCGATCCCAAGTTCGGACAGCTCGTCCAGGATCTGAAGAAACTGTACGACTATGTCATCATCGACTGCCCGCCTGTGGACATCGTGACTGACGCCAAGATCATCAACGAGTTTGTCGACAGGACAGTCTTCGTCTTGAGGGCTGGCCTTCTTGACAAGGATCTAGTTCCCGAGCTTGAGGATCTTTACAAGAAGGGTGAGTACAACAATCTTTGCTATGTACTGAACGGAACCACCTCTGGCAGTGGCTATTACGGCCGCTATGGCCATTACGGCCACTATGGCCACTATTACGGTTACCACAGCTACTACGGCAGCAAAGCTGACTCGAAGTCCGAAGCGAAAGCCTGATGAGATTCCGTGGTGTTGTCGGGTTCTTGATTCTCCTCGCGATAGCGTTCACCGCTTGCGAGGAGGATCGCTTTTTTAATATCGACACACCGGAAGCTCTTTCATTCACTTCGGAAGGATCTGAGAAGTCCTTCAACATCAGCACCAACATGGAGTGGAGCGTTTCCTCTACGGAACCGTGGTGCGTAGTCACTCCTTCCTCGGCTCGCCGGAAGCGAGGCAGTGCATGCTGACCTTCGTTTCTGGCGAGTCTGTTGTTTATGTGGTTGTCAAACAGGAGCTCAAGACCATGTTCTCGGTCTCCGAGACTTCCTTCAATGTCTCTGATGCTTACGCCAAGTTGGGCGTAGGTGTGTCTACGACAGAGGATTATGATGTTGAGATCAGCTCCGGTGCCGCTTCTTGGATATCTGTCCTATCCACGAGGTCATTGAAACGGGATTCGGTCTATTTCTCTGTAGCGGCGAATGATACATATTCCTCAAGAAAGGGGGAGATTGTCCTGAAGCAGCGCTACAGCGGCAACACTGAGACCATTGTCGTCAACCAGCGGCAGAATGATTTCGTGGGTGTATTCCCAAGGACGCGAAGAGCTGGGTCAAAGTTGATTCCGACGCTTCCACAAGGGCGTTGACGGAAGGGACCCTCCACCTCGTTGTCTCCGCCAACACTAAATACACCGGCCGCGAGGCGGTGCTCACCGTCCGCCAGAAAGGTGGTGGCTATTCCAGCAAAGTAGTGATCAGACAGCATCAGAAGGATCGTCTTGTCGTGTCCACGAAGAAATATTCCCTGACTCATGAGGCGCATTCGCTGGTGCTGAAGGTGACCTCGAATGTCGAGTGGGAACTGGTCGTTCCGAATGACGCTAAAGATTGGATATCAGGAGATTCCACTTCTGTCTCGATCGCTGCCAACAAGGCTTTGACCGACCGTCAGGCCTGGGTCTATCTGGTCCAGACTGATGGGGCGCTCAAGGATTCTGTGAGCATCACCCAGGCGCGGGATGTGTATTTCGATGTCCAGGAACCGACGATGATTTCCGCATCCAAGCAGTACGTTGAGGTGGCGGTGGAGGCAAACGTCGGCTATTACGTCAAGCCTTCCGTTACTTGGATATCCTACGACAGTGCTCGCTCCCAGTACCCTGCGAAACTGGTTTTCTATGTATCTGCCAACACATCCGACCTTGCCCGCATTGGGACCGTCGTCCTGCGGGAGAAAAATGGAAACGGGAGATGTGAGTTCACGATCTGTCAGAGTCCCACGTCTTACCTGAATCCCTCAGTGGACACGTTATTTGTCGGCGACAAGGGAGGCGAGGCTGTCCTCGGTGTCTCCACGAATATTCCTTATGAGGTCGTGGTTCCAGAGGAATGTCACTGGCTATCAATTACTTCCACTCCGCAGTCGGAGGTTCTGTCGGATGTCTCCATCGGTCTTAAGGTTGATCAGAACTATTCTTATGTCGACCGTAGCGTAACTCTGGAGTTGCGTAAGTTGGAGGGGACCTTGAGCAAGCGGGTTGTCGTCCGCCAGGCACAACTCCCACTCGATCCTGCGTCCGAGTACATCGCAGTGTTTGGAGATATCCAGTACTACACGAATGCCGGGAGTATTAATCTTTTCAAACATTCTCTCCAGTGGATAACCAAGCAGGTGGATGATGGCTCAAAGTTCAATTGTGTGCTTCACACCGGGGATGTGACTGACAATTGTAATCTCTCCCTTCAGTGGAAGTATTTCGGCGAGGCGATTGACGGCTTATATCAGAAAGTGCCTTTCATTTCCGCTATCGGCGACCATGACTACAAGTGGCCTGATAGTGTTCACATCCCGGACAGGGAAGATACTTATTTCAGCTGGTTCCTTTCTTTGCCGACCACTAGGGTTGTCGCCTATTTTGAGCCGGACAGGATGGAGAACGTGGTGGTGGCTAACTTTATTCACGGTAAACCATACTACATCCTTTGCCTTGAGTTCGGCCCTAGGAAAGAGGTTGTGGAATGGGCCTCCGGGTTTGTCTCATCACATCCGGATATCAAGTTCATTCTCTTGAACCATGAGTATATGGAAAACGGAGGAGGGTTGAGGGTCAAGAACTTGAAGTGTACGATCCGCATACAGAAATCATCATATACTACTCCTACCCAACTCTGGGAACGCCTGGTGAAGCCGAACGACAATATAGCCTGGGTGATATGTGGCCATGTCGGCAGTTTGTATTCATATATGGTGGAGAAGAATGATCAGGGGCGGGAAGTGCCTCAGATTCAGCATAATATTCAGGCAACTGCGTACATGAATGACAATTGGCTGATGCTGTGGGAATTCCCTAAGGATAGCGACAAGGCTTCCGTGAAGATTGTGAACACCGCTTCCGGCGAGTTATATGATGGTAAGGAGGAACTGTTCTCTTTCAAGTACCGCTATTGATTTTTTAAGTTCAAATGGCTACAGTTTTGACTTTCGGAGTCTATGATATGCTCCACATCGGGCATATCCTTCTTTTCAAAAGAGCCAAGGAGCTTGGGGATAAGCTGATAGTTGCCGTCCAGGACGGTGATTACATCCAGAAATACAAGCCCGGCACCTCGATGGTTTACTCGACCGAGGAGAGGGTCTATATGGTAAGCTCCATCCGTTTTGTGGACGAAGTCGTTGTCTATAAGGATGTCGATGTGGACATCCGGAAGATTGATTTCGACATCTTCGCCAAAGGCGGTGACCAGTGCCATGCCGGCTTCCAGCGCGCCACCAAGGGGTGCGAGGAGCAAGGCAAAAAGGTCGTGACCATTCCGAGGACGGAGGGCATTTCCTCGACTATGCTGAGGGATTATTCCAAAACACGATAGTACAGTGCGTCACTGGATTGGTACTCTGATGATTCTCGCTTTAGCCGTCGCATGCGGCGACCGGATTACCATAGATTATTCCAGGCCCCTTCCCGATGTGGAACGGACTTCGGAGTACATGGCGGTCTTCGGTGACATCCAGTACTTGACCATGCCGACCACTATTGCCTTCTATAAGACTCAGGTGGAGTGGCTGGAACGGAACATCGACCTCGGTGCTAAGATCAACTGCGTGCTGCACACCGGTGATATCACCGAGACCAACGATCCAATCTCCTGGGCCCTTTGGCATGGCGAGACCCAGACTCTTGCCAAGAAGACGTTGTATATGAGTGCGATAGGTGACCATGACTACACCTGGCACGACAAAGTTTACATCTCCGATCGCTCGGACACCCATTTCAACGAATACATGGATTTCCCGAGAACCTTGTCCAAGGTGGTGGCTAGTTTCGAGCCAGGACACATGGAAAATGTGGTGGTTGAGAACGTCGTCCGCGGTCAGCGTCTCTACCTCCTCTGCCTCGAGTTCGGCCCACGGAATGAGGTCGTCGAATGGGCTAATGAATATGTCTCCTCGCATAAGGATATTAAGTTTATCCTTGTCAATCATGAGTACCTTGAGAGTGGGGGAGGTCTCCGTACCAAGAACATCAAATGCGAGATCCGCATACGCAACTCTTCTTACAACACTCCCACCAAACTTTGGGAACGCCTGGTGAGGTGCAACGACAACATAGTCTGCGTGCTGTGCGGCCATGTCAGCAGCCTTTATGCTCTGACTCTGACCGAAAATGACTTCGGCAGGGAGGTTCCGCAGATTGAGCACAACATCCAAAGTTCCTCTTACAGGTTCGACAACTGGTTGATGCTCTGGGAGTTCCCTGCTGTGGGAGACAGCGCCTCGGTTTCAATAGTCAACACAGCGACTGGGGATTATTATTCCGACACAAAGTCTTTGTTCAAGTTCCGCTACAAGTACTGACCATGGCGACAAACCTTAAAAAGAAAGCGGCATCCGGAATGGTTTGGACTGCATTGCAGAGGTATTCTGTGATGTTCATCCAGTTTATTTCCAGTATCATACTCGCTCGTTTGTTGACACCATACGATTATGGCTGTATCGGGATGTTGTCTATCTTCCTGGTTCTTGCTGAATCTTTCATTGACGGTGGTTTCGGCTCGGCCTTGATTCAGAAGAAAAGACCAACTCAAGAAGATTATTCGACTATTTTCTGGTGGAATATCGGAATAGCGGTTTTGATGTATACAGTCTTGTTTTTGTCTGCTCCCGTAATCGCCCGGTTTTATAATATTCCCATATTGTGCAATGTGCTGAGAGTTCAGGGCATCATTCTGTTCATTTACGCCTTTAATATAGTTCAGCACAACCAACTTAGAAAGCAGCTGAATTTCAAGTTATTATCAATTATTACGATAATTACTTCCATTACTTCCTTCATAGTCGTTGTTATCATGGCCTATAAGGGCTTTGGGGTTTGGGCATTTGTCGCCCAAGGCCTTGTTTCGGCCGCTGTTCCTTGTTTGGTGTTTTGGTTCTATGTAAAATGGCGCCCTTCTTTGGTCTTCTCGATGAAATCCTTGAAAGAGCTGTTCAGTTTCGGTTTTTACATGTTTTTGACCCAATTGATCAATCAGTTTAGCCAAAAGATCCAAGGACTATTCATAGGGAAAGTATATAGCCCTTCCACAATGGGGTATTATTCAAAAGCCGAAGGTACTGAGAAACTTGCTTCCAGTTGTATTTCATCAGTCATGACACAAGTGACATATCCTCTCTATGCTGAAGTCCAGGATAACAAGGCCGCATTGTCTAACATGATCAAAAGATTGACAATGACATTGGCATATATTACATTTCCTATCTTGTTTATTCTCTTGCTTTGTGCGAAGCCTTTGTTTGTCATCTTGTATTCGGATAGGTGGATTCAGAGTGTGCCGTACTTTCAAGTGTTGTGTCTGGCTGGGCTTGCCGGTTGCTTGGAGTCTGTTATTTTGCAATCCATTTCGGCTATCGG
>OMQO01000068.1 GCA_900313275.1 uncultured Bacteroidales bacterium | reverse complement strand
GAGAACAAGCAGAACATAATCGACTGCGATCTCCAGATTGAGAAGTACCATAAGCAGCTTGAGGACATCTCTAACAGCCGTGAGTACGACTCAATCAACAAAGAGATTGAGAATCAGCAACTTCTCCGTCAGATTGCCCAGAAGACAATCAATGACACCAGGACCGCCATCATGGACAAGAAGGCTGAGCAGGATAACCTGAAGGATTATATGGCGGTCAGGAACGATGACCTTAAGGCCAAGAAAGAGGAGCTCGCCACCATCGTCGAGTCCACATCTAAAGAGGAAGAGGATCTGAAAGTCAAGAGGGAAGAGTGCGCTGCCAAGATCGACCCTAGGACAATGAGCGCTTACGATCGCATCCGCGCCAGTGTCCATAACCACCTCGCCGTGGTCTCCGTGTACAACGGTGACTCTTGCGGTGGTTGCTTCAACACTATCACTCCCCAGCGTCTCGTTGACATCGCTTCCAACAAGAAGCTTATCATCTGCGAGCACTGCGGGCGAATCATCGTCAATCCGGATTTCGAATAGACATTCAACAATATGCCTGACCAGCCTGGTAAATCTTCAAGAAGAAAGGCCCAGGCAGTCAACCTGGACACTATAGGGCTTGAGATTGGGAACAAACCGCCTCAAGCCCTTGAAGTCGAAGAGGCTGTCCTCGGCGCAATGCTTATAGAGCCCTCATCCGTCGATATGGCGCTTGAGGAACTGACTGCTTCGTGTTTTTACGATCCTCGCCATAGGATGATCTTCGAGGCGATGTCCGAGCTTGTCAACGAACACATTTCGGTTGACATAGTCACGGTCAGTGCCAAGCTTAGGGAAAAAGGCAATCTGGAGGCCGTTGGCGGCCCCGTTGTTTTAGCCGGCCTGTCTGAACGGGTGGGGGCTGCCGCCCATATCGAGTATTATGTCAAAATCCTGAAGCAGAAGAGTATCCAGCGGGATCTTATCACTGCTTCGTACGAGATTCTCCGTGAGTCCTATGATGACTCGGTCAATGTGGACCAGCTGATCGATGAGGCGCAGACAAAGGTTTACAATGCCATCCAGAACAACCTCAAGAAGGATGTCCAGGAGGTTGGTTCAATCATCAACGACGCCATGCGCGAGATCGAGAAGAACCAAAACAATGCGGGAGGCTTGAGTGGGGTCCCGTCCGGTTTCCCGACTCTGGACAGAATCACCCGCGGATGGCAGAAATCAGACCTGATCATCCTGGCGGCCCGTCCTTCCGTGGGTAAGACAGCTTTCGCTTTGAACCTTGCAAGGAACGCCGCGGTTGACCATAATATGCCGGTGGCGGTTTTCTCCTTGGAAATGTCTGCCCTTCAGTTGGTTATGAGGCTTATGACAACTGAATCCGGCCTGTCCGCCGACAAGCTGAAGGGTGGCTCGAAACTGGATCCTTGGGACTGGCAGCAGCTTGAGACCAGGTTGGCGGCCTTGTCCAAAGCGCCACTTTATATTGATGACACTCCGAGCATCCCGCTCATGGAGTTCCGCACGAAAGTCAAGCGGCTCGTCAAGTCAAAAGATGTACGCCTGGTCATCGTGGATTACCTCCAGCTTATGCAGGGGCCTGTCGAGCGACCTTCGTGAGTCTGGCTCCATCGAGCAGGATGCCGACATGGTCATATTCATCCATCGTCCTGATTATGTGGGTCTTGGAGAGACTCCGGACGGAAAAGAAACCACCCAGATCATCATAGCGAAGCATCGTAACGGTGAAGTATGTGACATAGATATGCTCTTCAAGTCAGAGCAGGTGAGGTTTGTCGAGCCGGGCGATTCCCTGGCGGCCCAGGTGGAATCCATGGGCGGCACGGAATCTGCAATGAACAGTGAGTTCGACCAAAACACTGAATTCTGATGAGACTTTCAAGACTGACCATCATGGTCGTGGCCGCCTTGCTCACCGCAAGTTTTACCCTCGGCGCCGCTGACGACAAGAAATGCCTTCCAGTCAATCTGGAAAAGAATAAACTCGCCTTCAAAGGTGGGGAGAAACTGGTGTTCACCATCCACTACAAGTGGGGCTTGATCAATGCGGATGTCGCCCAGGCCACTTTGAAGCTGGATTCCACCATTCTCAACGGCAAGAGTTGCTATCACGGATCACTCAGGGGCAAAACCCAGAAGATTTATGAGTCTGTGTTCAAACTCAAGGAAGATTTCGACTGCTGGTTCACTACCGATGGCTTCAAACCGATGAAGTTTACGAGGGACTGCCGCGAGGGCGGATATTGGTGCACCAATCTCTATACTTTCGCTTCAGACCATATCAACGCCCAGATCAACAACTCCCGCAAAGGCGAGTTCACGGTTGAGCTTCCTATGGACAAATGCACCTATGACATCGCCACGATGCTTTTCCTTATCCGCAATATGGATATCTCCAAGCTCAAAGCCGGTGGAAGGTATCCCATGACTTACGCTATCGATCACCATATCCGGAACATCTATTTCCGCTACTTTGGTGTGGAGGACAAGAAAATCTCAGGAAAAGGGACGATAAGGTGCCATAAATTCGGTTTCGAAATGCCTAAGGGTGAGGCATTTGACGGGGAGAGCAGCCTGTACGCCTGGTTCACCGACGATGGCAACAGGATTCCTATCTATTTCGTGGCTCCTTTGAAGATCGGCCAGGTGCGAGGCCGCCTCTACAGCTCAGACGGTCTGAGGCATCCTTTCACAAGCGTAGTGGCCAAGTGATGGCCGACGCTGTTTCCCATAAAGGCAGGATTGTGGCTGCGGAGAATGGCTCCGTCAGCGTTGAGATTGTCTCCGAGTCCGCTTGCGCATCTTGCCACGCCGCGGGACTTTGCGGTTTGACTGAGTCTAAAAAGAAAATAGTTCAGGTCCCTGTCAGGGATTCCAGCCAGTTTGAGATAGGACAGGAAGTTGAAGTCTGCCTCGGAACGAAGGCCGGAATGAAGGCAGTCTTGCTTTCTTATGTGCTTCCCGTGCTGTTTTTACTGATTTTAATATTATCTTTGTCAAAGATAGGGCTTGGCGAGCTGGCCGCAGGTGGATTATCCATCTTAGGCGTCGCCGGGTATTATCTCGTATTGTACTTTTTCCGGGATCGTCTCGCTGAAGGGTACGAGTTTTATATTAAGGAAAGATAATTCACCAATTAATATTTATGACAACAACAATCATCTGGACCATCGCGATCATCTCGGGTCTCGGCCTGCTGCTCGCGTTGACCCTCTACCTTGTCGCGCAGCGATTCAAGGTCGTGGAGGATCCTCGCATAGAGCTGGTTGAAAAGGCCATGCCCGGAGCGAATTGCGGTGGCTGCGGTTTCGCCGGTTGCCATGCTTTCGCCGATTCAGCGGTGAAGGCGCCTAATCTGGACAACCATTATTGCCCGGTAGGTGGCAACGAGACAATGAAGAAGGTGGCCGAGATTCTTGGCTATGAGATCAAGGAGAAGGCTCCGATGGTGGCTGTGGTGCGTTGCAATGGCACTTGCGACGCCAGGCCGAGAACAAGCGAGTACGATGGTTCCATCTCTTGCAAAGTAAAGGCTTCCCTTTACGCCGGGGACACGGGCTGCTCTTTTGGCTGCTTGGGCTGCGGCGACTGTGTTGCCGCTTGCAAGTTCGGAGCGCTTTCGATGAATCCCCAGACAGGCCTGCCGGTGGTGGATGAGGAGAAATGTACCGCATGTGGGGCTTGCGTCAAGGCCTGTCCCAAGGCTATCATTGAGCTTCGTAAGAAGGGTCCCCGCGGAATGAGGGAATATGTCTGCTGCGTCAATAAGGACAAAGGCCCTTCCGTCAAGAAGGCTTGCGCCAACGCTTGCATCGGTTGCGGAATATGCTCGAAGACCTGTACTCACGATGCTATTGTCCTTGAGAACAATGTCGCTTACATTGACTTCGAGAAGTGCAAGCTTTGCCGTGAATGCGAGGCGATGTGTCCCACCGGAGCTATCCATGGCGTGAATTTCCCGAAACCGATAGACAAGGACGCCATAAAGGCCCGCGTGCAGGAACGCCAGAAGAAGGCGCGTGAGGCTGCGGCGGCCGCCGCTCGACAGGCTCAGGAACCGGAACAGATTAAAAAGGAGGAAAGCAATGGCTAGAAGAACATTCTCGATAGGCGGTGTCCATCCCGCCGATTCAAAGATTTCACGGGGATGCAAGTTGGAGTATCTTCCGATTCCTCCGACAGTCTATATCGCTCTATCCCAGCATATTGGCGCTCCTGCCAAGCCGGTGGTCACTGTCGGTGACAAGGTCAAGGTCGGACAAGTCCTGGCAGAGCCGGGAGGATTCATGTCAGCTTATATTCATTCATCTGTGTCCGGGACAGTAAAGTCGATCGGACCTCGTAAAGATCTTTCCGGCAACAACCAGATGGTGGTCGAGATTGCTGTGGAAGGGGATGAGTGGATGGAAAACATTGATCGCTCGGACACTCTTGTTACGGATCTCCCTGAGGATCCCAAGGCAATCATTGAGAAGATCAAGCTCGGTGGCGTGGTCGGTCTTGGAGGAGCTACCTTCCCGACTCATGTGAAGCTGAGCCCTCCTCCAGGGAAAACCTGCGAGATGCTGATAATCAATGGTTGCGAGTGCGAGCCTTACCTCACTTCCGACTTCCGCACCCTTCTCGAGAAAGGGGAGCAGGTTGTGATTGGTACTGCTCTTATCAAGAAAGCCCTTGGTGTCGCCAAGGCCACAATCGCGATTGAGGACAACAAGCTTGAGGCGATCGAGCACATAAACAAGGTGGTCGATTCTTTGAAGTCCAAAGGTCCTGAATATTCCGGAATTGAGGTTCTATCCCTTATGAAGAAATATCCGGAAGGTGGTGAGAAACAGCTGATTGACGCTGTGATGCATCGTCAGGTCAAGTCTGGAGGCTTGCCTATCGATGTTGGTGCTGTGGTGGATAATGTCTGCACAGCCCTGGCTGTCTATGAGGCGGTCCAGAAGAACAAGCCTTTGATCGACAACTCCGTGACTGTCACCGGAGAATGCTTCCCGAAGCAGGCCAACTTGATTGTCAGGGTCGGAACCCCGCTGAATTATGTCATAGATTATCTTGGTGGTGTGCCTGAGGCCGCGGCCAAGGTTATCAGTGGCGGTCCTATGATGGGAAAGGCTATCGCCAATCTTGAGGCGGCCACGATGAAGGGTACAGGTGGTCTCTTGTTCCTCACTAGGGAGCAGACCAAGAGGATGCCTGAGAGCAACTGCATCCGTTGCGGCAAATGCGCGGACGCATGCCCTATGGGTCTTGAGCCCTTCCTTCTCAATCGGCTATCAAAGGCCGGAGATATGGATGCCCTGGAGGCCAATGCTGTCCAGGATTGCATCATGTGTGGATGTTGCTTGTATTCCTGCCCTGCGGGTATCCCGCTGCTGGACACCATCAGCCAGGCAAGGGGACAGGTTATGGGTATAATGAGAGCCCGTGCCGCTGCCGCCAAGGCAGCTGCGGAAGCCGCGAAAGCCGCTGCTGAGGCCGCCAATGGTTCGACAGGCTCACCAACCGTTAAATGAATATGAGTATGGACAAGATATTGGTTTCCCCTAACCCTCACATCCATTCAGCGACCACGACCAAGGTCCTGATGAGGGATGTAGTGATCGCCTTGCTGCCTGCCGTTATTGTCTCGGTGGTCGTCGATGGCTGGAAAGAGATGCTCGTCCTGGCGGTGAGCGTGCTGTCTTGCATGGCACTCGAGTACCTGATCACAAGATATTGCTTCAAGAAAGCTTCCACTCTCGGTGACTGGTCTGCCGCCGTCACCGGTGTCCTGCTGGCACTCAACCTGCCCCCGACCACACCCTGGTGGGTGGTGTTCCTCGGAGCCGTGTTCGCCATCGGTGTGGCCAAGATGACCTTCGGAGGTCTTGGACAGAACATTTTCAATCCGGCTCTGGTCGGTCGTGTGTTCCTTCTCATCTCTTTCCCTACCTACATGACCCATTGGGAGATCCCTCAGGGCTTGTTCGGGGTTGATGCCATCTCCGGTGCGACTCCTTTGGGGGCGATCAAGGAAGGCCTCATGCAAGGAGCCACCGTTCCTGATCTTATGGCCAGCCACGGGTACACATATTCCCAGATGCTGTTCGCTAACATCGGTGGATCAGCAGGTGAGGCCTGCGCTATCGCTATTCTTGTGGGATTCATCTATCTGGTTGCCCGCAAGGTTATCAAGCCTTGGATCACCCTTTCGATCCTAGGTACCGTGGCCGCCGTGTCCTGTATCTTCTGGCTTGCCAATCCCGCCCAGTTCACCGACCCTCTGTTCAACCTCCTCACCGGTGGTCTCCTTCTCGGTTCCTGCTTCATGGCGACCGACTATGTGACCAGCCCAATGAGCACGAAGGGAGGCATCATCTTCGGTATTGGCATCGGTTTCATCACATTGATGATCAGGTATTTCGGCTCATATCCTGAGGGCGTGAGCTTCGCTATTCTCATCATGAACTCGACGGTTCCTCTTCTCAACAACTGGTTCCATCAGAAAAAATACGGGAGGGCATAGAATATGGCAGCTAAATCAAATCTCACTAATATGGCCCTGTGCCTGACGGCCGTCTGCCTGGTCTGCTCGGCTCTTCTTGGCGGGATGTACGTTCTGACAGCTGAGCCCATTGCCAAGGCGAACGCTGAAATCCTTAAGACTTCCATCGGGGCGGTTCTCCCTGAAGGAGGGGAACTATCTGAGGCAAAGCCTATTGAGGTTGGCGGTCAGCCTTCTGAATATTACGTCAGCACCTCTGGTGAAGAGGTCAAGGCCTATGCCGTCAAGTCCACTGTGGTTGGTTTCGGAGGTCCTCTGACTTTAATGGTCGGAATCACCCCTGACGGCACAGTTTATAACACCTCGGTCCTGTCGCACACTGAGACTCCAGGTCTCGGGGCGAAATGCGATACGGACGAGCATTTCTATTCACAGTTCAAGGGCTTCGACCCTTCCGCCAAGATCCTGTCTGTCAAGAAGGATGGCGGAGATATCGATGCCATCACCGCTTCCACAATCACCTCCAGGGCCTACACCCTGGCTGTGAAGAATGCTGTGGAGGCTTTTAAGACCATTAAAGGAGAATAGGCTATGAGCAAGAGAAAATTAGGCATATTCACCAAAGGCTTCTTCAAGGAGAACCCGACATTTGTCCTGCTCCTTGGATTGTGCCCCACCTTGGCGACCACGACTTCCGCGATCAACGGCATGAGCATGGGTCTCGCGACCTTGTTCGTTCTCGTGCTCTCCAACATAGTGATATCGGCTATAGCGCCTGTGGTTCCGGACAAGGTTCATATTCCTGTCTATATTGTCGTTATCGCTACCTTCGTCACGATCCTTCAGTTTGCCATGCAGGCCTACACTCCTGACATGTACAAGACCTTGGGACTCTTCATCCCGCTGATTGTCGTCAACTGTATAGTCCTCGGCCGAGCTGAGGCTTTCGCGAGCAAGAACGGGATTGTTGATTCCGCCCTGGATGGTCTCGGGATTGGCTTCGGCTTCACTATGAGTCTCACCGTCCTTGGCCTCGTCAGGGAAATCCTCGGAAGCGGATCCGCCTTCGGCTGGAAGTTCATCTCCGGCGACGGCATCCTTTTGTTTATCATGGCACCTGGTGCGTTCATCGCCCTCGGGTACCTTATGGTCCTTTTCAACAAAATCGCAAAAAAGAGCTAGGCCATGGAGTTTTTCCTCATAATAATATCGGCGATATTCGTCAATAACATAATGCTGGCCCAGTTCCTGGGCACATGTCCTTTCATCGGGGTCTCCAGCAAGGTTTCCACAGCGACTGGAATGTCCGGAGCCGTGGTGTTTGTCATCACTCTCGCTACCTTGGTCACTTACTTGATCAACAAGTACTTACTGGTAGCTTTCGGTCTTGAGTTCCTTCAGACGATAGCGTTTATTCTTGTGATAGCGTCCCTCGTCCAGATGGTCGAGATCGTGTTGAAGAAGATAAGCCCTTCACTGTACCAGGCTCTTGGAATATTCCTTCCGCTTATCACTACCAACTGCGCCGTGCTGGGTGTCGCCCTGAATGTCGTCACCAAGGAGTTCACATTCGGCGGTGGAGCCGCGCATATGCTCAATCTCGGCCAGGCTATTGTCTATGCTTTCGCTACGGCCATAGGCTATGGCATGGCACTGATTCTTTTCGCCGGTATGCGTGAGCATCTTGAGATGAACGATGTCCCGAAGCAGTTTAAGGGCGTTCCTATCGCTCTTGTGACTTGCGGCATTTTGGCGATGGCTTTCATGGGATTCTCCGGAATGGTCTGATATGAGAAGATTTTTGACAATCGTCGCCGGCTTTATGGCTCTCGGTCTGGTCGCTTCCGCCCAACCGAAAGCTGTCGGAGTCCGCGTCGGAAACTACGGTGTGGATGTCAGTTACGAGAACTATGCGGGTGATCTGAACTTCTTGGAGTTCGAACTTGGTCTCGATGCGATGTTCAGTACCAGTGCGTTCCATCTTGATGGCGTTTACAATTTCATGATAGCGCAGCCGGATTGGACCGTTGAGGGGCAGTGGGGCTTTTATCTGGGCCCTGGTGCCAGCGTGGCGGTCTGGGACAATGGCAAAGACGAGAATGTGGTCTATGCGGGTCTTCTTGGGAATGTCGGACTGGAATACATTTTCGATTTCCCTCTCCAGATGTCTATAAGCCTTCGTCCCCGTTTGATGCTGGGAGACGGCAAGATCCGCCAGAACGGCCTGCTGACTCTCGGTCTCGGATTCAGGTACATGTTTTAGAATCAATGCTTTTTATTTGATGGGTAGATTAATAGTCTACCCATTATTTATATTCAAGGATGAGA
Source organism: uncultured Bacteroidales bacterium (assembly GCA_900313275.1). Taxonomy (GTDB): domain Bacteria; phylum Bacteroidota; class Bacteroidia; order Bacteroidales; family UBA932; genus Cryptobacteroides. The sequence goes on along the minus strand of OMQO01000068.1, from coordinate 2,686 downwards.
CGGTTTGTTACATTATTCGGATTAGCTCTCCTGCTCGCGGGGTGCCAGAGCCTGCCGTTCGAGCCTCAAATATTGTCCTACGACGGCAATAAAGTGTCGCGTACTTATGTCTTTGAAGGCGGAAGACTCTCTGCGGAAGACGCGGGCCAGTGGACTCTTGATGTCGAGAAGCGTAAGGTCACAAACGAGGCGACAGACTACACCCTTATTTCGCCAATGACGGAAGCGACTCTTATGTCGATTTCAGGACCAATAGCTGCTCCACTCCTCTGGCAGGCTTCTATGACAAGGTGGCGAAAAAGGGATTCTTCATCCTTACCCAGCAAGACACAGTTCTTGGGAATGAGGCGTTTTTCATCAACGAGTACCCTTCAGAAAAGCGTCTGACCATACGGTTATCGGCTCCTGGAGTGCGTGAGCATCAATATGTTATGTGCAACGCCGACCATAGTTCTTTGTCTTTTTTCGTTATTTTTGTGTTGGTCATTTAGCTTATTATTATGAAACCCTTTGTGAAATTTCAGGTTTTATTGCTTTTGTCTGTCCTTTCTGTCTCACTGGCGTCTGCCCAGGAGGCGAAGAAATATTTCTACACCGACGCTTCAACCTTCCCGATCTACGGGAAGGCGATAGAAAACATGTCCGCCACTTATGAGAGGCTTCCGGCATCGTTGGAAGGGGTTATCCGTCAGTCAGTTTGGAGTTTGGCACACCATTCCGCCGGGATTTCTGTGCGTTTCCGCTCTGATTCGCCATCTATCCGGTTGAGGTGGATATCTTTTGGTTTGGCGACCATGAACCACATGACTGACACCGGGACAAGAGGTCTGGACTTGTATTCCCAAGACCCGGTTGATGGCCACTGGAGATTCGTCAGGAGCGCCCGTCCGCAAAAAGACACTCTCAACGACCAGGTTATTGTCTCAGGAATGGATCGTCAGATGCGGGAATTCATTGTGTATCTGTCACTTTATGAGGGAGTGAAGAAACTGGAGATAGGGGTTGAGGAAGGTTCAGTCATTGACCAGCCTGCCCTTGACAGCCCACATAAAGGCTCTCCGATTGTGATGTACGGCACCAGCATCCTTCAGGGCGGTTGTGCGAATCGTCCCGGTATGGCTTTCACGAATATAATATCCAGGGAACTTGATAAGGAGGTCGTGAACCTTGGATTCAGCGGGAATGCCCGTCTTGACTACGAGATCGCTGAGTTGATGGCCGCTGTGGATAATCCCTCACTATTTGTCCTGGACAATGTGCCGAATTGCTCCGCATCACTGATTGATGAGCGGGAAGAAAAGTTCTTCAGGATTATCCGTGATGCCCATCCGGACGTTCCGGTGGTTTTCATTGAGAATCCGAATTATCCCCACGCCGTCTTCGATAAGGTTGCCGCGGCTGACATCGCTGCCAGAAATGCCTCTATGAGAGCCGTTTACGATAAACTTAAGAAGGCAGGGGAGAAGAAGATATATTACATCAAAGGGGACAAGATGCTCGGCTTGGACGGCGAGGCGACCGTGGACGGAGTCCATTTCACCGACCTCGGCATGGTCCGTTACACTGAATATGTACTCCCGACATTAAAGAAAGCGCTCCGGAAAAAGTGAGTAAGACTTTTCATACCAGGAAAGCGTTCGAGCGGAGGATGATGAAGATCCGTAAGGCTAGAGAGCAGCTCGCTGAGGAGAGTTCCGTAACTATTCTTTCGTCTCTGAATCAGTTCGAAGACGGCCTGACAAAGGCAAAAACAGATTTGTCCAGACATCCTTCGGGTACAAGAGCCTCCGGTCTTCGACGTGAACTGAGAGGAAGGAAGACCGTTAAAGATTACAGGGATCGCTTCGGTGAGGCGGAAGAGCGGAGTTCCCGCCTCAGGCGTCTCCGCAAAGCTGCGAAGCATTCCGCCCGCAACCAGGCAAAGAAGGAGATTGAGATAGGTCTCTTAGATTTGTTTGTTTGAAAAGTTAGGGCTATCTTATACTACACAAAGGTAACAAGGTTCTGGCTGGAGTTTTGACCTTTTCACGGCTCGTTAGATTTCACATTTTGTGATTCATATTTTGTGAAATGAAAATACCCTTAAAGCTTGACTCGATTATCTTCAGAGACGCTGCCTCGGTGCCCTTGAGGACGCTTGAGATTATCTGGATCGGACTAAGTCAAATTGTTTGCGTGACATGTGTTTTGGCTGATTCCACGCTGAAACGGACCAATTATTACGACATTTAGCGACTAAAAATATTTTTTACTTGCTAAATGTCGTTACTTTTTAGGTTCTTCATCGTGTCATTGGTGAAACACGACCTGTACCTTGAGTCTGCACCGCGATATAGGAGATCGTGCCTATGTTGCGGTGCGGCTTTTTTATAAGAACTGGGGAGTTGTTTGGAGTTCAGAAAACCTACCTTGTCATTCTGAGCGTAGCGAAGAATCTTCTCGGGATGAGTTATTTTACAGACCGGGAGCAGCCCAAGTCGCTTCCCAATGGCCTGTAGCGCATTTCAACATGCGGATCCCCGTCTTGAAATTGGCTAGTCTGCAGCCCAATCGCCCCTACAACCCCTCGTGTGGCCTATTGGCCAGCTGCTGGTTTGTGAAAGGTGCCGGAGTTAAAGTATTGGAAGCATCATGTACACTTGCTGGTCTGTTGTCTGTGATTGAAACTAGAGATCTTTGATATTTG
>OMQO01000195.1 GCA_900313275.1 uncultured Bacteroidales bacterium | reverse complement strand
GACTCCAGAGAGCACCAAGAAAAGCCGCAGACTCCGAGAAGGGTCTGGATCTTCATGGATTCCCAAGCCGAGAAGGCCTGGTACGCCTGGCTAATCCTCCACTCACTCGCCTCCAAACGCCTTCCGACATTATTTTCCTCATAATTCTTCTCGTATGAGAACACTTTGTAGAAAGGTTCCTTGCGACCAAGAGCCCAGTTGGGCTGGGCGATGGACTCCTCGTGCTCAAAATTGAAGTAGCACACATCCTTAGCGTCCAGACACTCTTTAGCCCATGGACTAGGAATAATCCGCAAATGGCTCCAGTCATTGTCATATCCGGAATACGAATCCTGGCTTCCTCGGGTAACCATCTTATACGTCAGCCAAGGGTTACGAGGCAAAGGATCCCCTTTGTAATCCATTGTGCCATCGTAGTTTCCGTAATGGGAATGCTGCCAAAACGATGTCGGGGAAATAAGGCGGCTCGAATCTGTCAGGGCAATGGTGGAGATTATGCTCGTGAAGTAATCACCCGTATCGCTGAAGTCATGCGTCTTGAATCTGTTAGGATGGTTGCTGGCTTCCCACATAGCGATCGAAGGATGGTTGAAAACCGACTTCATATAGACCGGGTAGTTCTCGATGTCCACGTTCCAGACCTCACCTTCACGAATCCATCCGGAAGTCTGCCAAATGAGGTAAAGTCCAAGTTGGTCGGCATATTCGGCGTATCTGGCATCGTTCAGGCCCTCCGGAGTGGAGCCTTCCGCATGCACGTGTATCCTTAACAGGTTGCCGAGAGCCTTGGCCATCAACACATCTTTCATAACCATCTCGTCGGTGGCGCAACGGATTGTGACCGGAGTGTTCTCGACAGGGAGACGGTAACCGAATATCTGGCCGCCGTTCAGCATCTCCGGCTTGTGATTGACGAACAACTCACCCTTTATCTGCTCAATCAGGCGGACGCCAGTCGTTGTGACATAATCATCAATCGGCTTCCCAGACTCATCCTTGAGAATGACCTCGACCTTGTAAAGCCTTGGATCATAGGGAAACCAGAGCGCGGGATTGTCCAGCTCAAGGTCGATGTCGACATTATTATAGACTCTTGGTCTTAACTCGATCTCACGGGAAATAGAGGCGACCTTGGGACCTTCCTCGGGGAACCAAGGGAAGTAATTGATTTCCAGGCTTCCTTTCCAAGAGTCTCTGGTCTCGTTATGCAGAATAATCCTATGGTGCTGAAGGGCTTTGGAGCCCTCAAGGGCGGCCGTGTGGATCAATGATCCGGCCAGGTGTTCGTGAGTCCCGTTCAAAACCAGTGTCGCCCGACCCAATGACCAGCCGAAATTATGGTCCGAGGTCGAGTGGAGCATCGTGTTTGTTGAGAAATATGGCTTCACCCGGACCGCAATGACATTCTCCTCGCCAGGATTGAGATATTCGCTGACATCTATGTTTCTGGGAATCTTGCCATTAAGTACAGCGACAGGTTCTCCGTTGACCCAGACATCTCCAGCGGGGTCGATTGACTCAAGCCCGAGATATGCGCGAGCGAACTCACCGACCATCACCTTTGTCCTGAGATAATAACTCTCGCCCGCCGCCTTCTGGCCACCATGTGCGGACGGCAAGCGAACAATCTCCCAAGTGGAGTCGTTGTACCCTTCATTCTGCCAGCCATCCATAGATGGCACCTCGTTAAAGTCCTCATCATAAATCATTTCCGACCAATATGGAGTAACACGATTATCCAAGTGAGGAACGAAAGAATACAAAGCAAACTTATCGACGGAGGCCTTGCCCTCAGAAGCATCGAGGGTAAAAGAAGTGATCACCTCGGAGCCTTTCACTACCGGTGCGGTCTGCTTGTCCACAGGGACTTCCACCTCAAACGATGGAGAGTCAAGGTATATCTCCCGTACGGTTTTCCCTTCCGACGACAGGAATAGCCTGCGGTTAGGAAGGTCTCCGTATATTTCAAAATCCTTGAGCGGGCCAACGGGAATATCAATGCTATTGGAAGAGTTCAGGATAACATGCAGGCCCTGAGGAACTTCTGCCAAAGAAACCTTCATTCTGAAACGCCAGTCAAGGGCCGGAATTACAGGAGAGGCCGACTTCCCGTCAAGGACGAGACATCCGTCAGAAATCTTGGCACCAGAGGCGGTCCATTTTGCCCAACTCGCAGCCTGCGAGGCCTCCTTGCCTTTTTTATATCCATAAGCTTTCCATTCCTCAAGACGGATGGTACGCCGGATGGAAGTCAGCGGCTGAGGCTTGATTCCAGCCAATTGTTCTTCTATGTCTGATTCCTTGAACAGCGGAGTGTCAAGCCCGGGATCTCCCCAGAACCTCGACGCGTAATTGGCATAACTATTCAGGAATGCCACACGCTGCTCATTGTCAAACACTTCCGTAGGACCGTGGAGATCGGTCACCCCATCAGCCTTAGCATCTTTTGAAAAAAACCTAGCCTCAAAAGTCGTGACCTGCTGCGCCCCTGCCACAAAACATAAAAGAAAAAGTAACAGAAAACTAAGAGACTCTTTCCTGCCCATCTTGACAATTGTTATCGTTTATACGTATACGCGAATGTACATAATTATCAGCCACATTTCAAACCCAAATGACTATATTTGCGATATGAGGAGACTGTTTTTAAGTCTGTTGATCTTGTTGCCATTATCACTAGCGGCTCAGGAGTACCCGGGGGAAAAGTCATCTTGGGAAGGTTGTGACAGGTATGATTTCAAGGTTGAGGGAAGGGATGCCCTTGTTGTGGTCCCGAAGGAAGCCGCACCGGGGAATCCCTGGATTTGGCGGCCTGCTTTTTTCGGAGCCTTCCCCTCTGTGGATCAAGCGCTTCTGAAGGAAGGCTGGCATCTTGCATATTATGATGTGACACATCTTTACGGGAGCCCTAGGGCCGTCAAACTGGCCAAATCTTTCTATGACTATGTTGTTCCGGCTTTCAATCTGGATAAGAAGGTCTGTGTCGAAGGATTCAGCCGGGGAGGTTATTTCGCTTTCGCTTGGGCGGACGCTTATCCCGAGACTGTCTCTTGCATTTATGTCGACGCCCCTGTCTGCGATATCACGTCCTGGCCTGGGCGGCATCAGCCGGAATTCTGGAACGGCTTTCTGGAGGAGTGGGGCGTCAAAGACGAGGATGTGGATAGCAGCTTCATCGGGAACGCCATCAACCACCTCCCACGTATCGCAAAGGCCGGAATACCAATTATTTCCGTATGCGGAGGAGCGGACGAGGGAGTGCCTTATGACGAGAATATGCACAAGGTCAGGGACGCCTACCAGGCTATGGGAGGAGTTGTCGAGGTGATCGTCAAGCCGGACTGCGGGCATCACCCCCACAGCCTCGAGGACCCGACTCCCGTCGTGGACTTCATCAAGGCCCACACGGATTCTTTTACCGCCAATCAGAAGATCCATCTCCGTGGCGACCTGGACAATTCTCTGGAAGCGATGACGGTGAGGAAAAAGGCCACTGTGGCTTTTCTTGGCGGCTCCATCACCGAGATGGAAGGCTGGAAGGATATGCTGAAGGATGACCTCAAGCAGCGTTTTCCTGACACTGAGTTCACTTTCATCGATGCGGGAATATCCTCCCTTGGCTCGACTCCGCACGCTTTCCGATTCCAGGAGGATGTGCTGGCCAAGGGTGTGCCAGACCTGCTATTCGTGGAGGCGGCGGTCAATGACCACACTAATCTCTTCGGCCCAAAAGAACAGGTACTTGGAATGGAAGGCATTGTCCGTCATGCTCTTAAGGCCAATCCTTACATGGACATCATATTCCTTCACTTCATCTATGACCCGTTCATTCCGTTGTTGGAAAGCGGTGAGATACCTGATGTCATCCTCAATCACGAGAGGGTCGCCAACCACTACCATCTGACTTCGATCGACTTGGCCTCAGAGGTCTCCGCAAGGATGAAGGCTGGCGAGTTTGACTGGAACACATTCGGAGGCACCCACCCTGCCCCGTTCGGGCATAAGATTTATACAGCGGCCAT
>OMQO01000179.1 GCA_900313275.1 uncultured Bacteroidales bacterium | reverse complement strand
CGAAGCAGGCGATGGCGGCGTCGCACTCTTGCATGATGAACTTGACAACATCATAATAGCTGGCCCTGGTGACTTGCGAGAAGTCATCGGTATAGGAATACGGCTCATCGATTATAGGAAGAGCGCAACCGAACCATGACAGAAGCTCAGCGTAGTAGTAGGCGCGGAGAAGCCTAGCCTCAGCGATCCAGCGGTTGTACTCGGCTGTGTTGCCGATGACAGCGGGATCGGCGTACTTGATGAACATCGCGCATGAGCGGATGCTGGAGAAGTACTTCGTCCAATAGGAATTCTCGACGGTTCCGCCGACATCCCAAACAGGGTGGCTGGAAGCGGAGGCGTTTCCGTTATAAAGGAGAGCGGATCCGGCCCAGTTCACATCGAGGTCATCACCGTCCCAGGAATCGTCACACCAGTTGACCGGACCACGGGTCCAGAAGAAGTACTGCAAGGACTTTGTAGGAAGGTTCTTGTAGCAGGTGTTCATGTAAGCCATGGTCTTGTCGTAGTCAGTCCAAACGTCCTCAAGCGAGATCTTACCGTCAGGAGCCTGATCCAGATACTTGCTGCAAGAGGAGGCGCAGAATGTGAGCGCGACCGCGGCGACCAATATGTATATCAATTTTTTCATATTCATCTCCATTTTAGAAGTTGACGTTGAAGCCGAGCATCACATTCTTCGTGATAGGATAACCGATCGGGTCATTCATCTCGGGATCGAGATGCTTGGAGAATGTGTTGTTGCAGAAATAGAAGAGGTTCTGACCGGAGAGATAGACTCTCAGACCCTTGACTCCGACATTGCCGAACAGTTTGGCGGGAAGGTTGTATCCGAACTCGACATTCTTCAGACGGAGCATAGACCTGCTCTGGATGAAGAAGTCGTTGGAACGGTGGCTGGTTGAAGCCTCAGTGGCAAGGGCAGGATAGGTGATCTTCTCGCCGGCCTTCCAGCGCTCCTCTGTCCAAGCGGACCTGTGGTAGTCGTAGAAATTACCCTGGTAGATGTATTCCTTAACATTCTGGGCGATGCCGTTATAGTTTCTGGAATAGCGTCCGAGACCGGAGAACAGGATATTGAAGTCGAAGTTCTTAAGCTGCAATCCGAGGTTGATACCATAGGTAAGGCCAGGGATGGAGGTTGAGAATCCGATCGGGGAAACATCCTTGTCGTCGATCACGCCATCACCGGTGACATCCTTATAGATGAAGTCACCAACTCTCGGAACACCGGATCCGTACTTGGTGTGGGCCAGGAAGGCGTCAATCTCCTCCTGCGAGGTGAAATAGCCCTTGCCGGGAGTGTCCCAGTCAATAAGGTAACCCCAAGCCTGTCCGAGGCGGAAGCCCTCAGTGTGGTAAGGATAAGCGTACTCGTCGCCGCGGCTGACCTCATCGTACTCAATGACCTTGTTGTCATTGAATCCGAGGTTACCGCTGAGGTTGAACGCGAAGCCGTTCTTGAAATCGTGGCTGTACTTGAGCTCAACCTCGAAACCATGGTTCTCGACAACTCCCATGTTGACTTTAGGAATATTGCCGAGAGGCAGTCCCTGGAATGAAGGGATGGTCTTGCGGTCGATAAGAATCTGGTCACGGTTCTCTGTGAAGTAGTCGAAGTTGACTCGGAAATCCTGGAAGAGGCCGATCTCGACACCAAGATTCATCTTCCTCGCGAGCTCCCACTTCAGCTCCTTGTTACCAAGCAAGCCCTCGGAAATGGTGCTGCCACCGAGACCGGCGACATCACGGTCCTGGTTACCTCCGACGGAGATGTTGTCCTGATAGAGGAAGCGGTTGCCACCCATGGAGTCGTTACCGACCATTCCGTAGGAAGCGCGGAACTTCAACCAAGTCAGCACGTTGTTGTCCTTGAGGAAGGACTCGTTCGAGGCGATCCAGCCGATGGAGGCTGAAGGGAAGAAACCGAAACGGTTGGCCGGAGCGAACTGCTCGGATCCGTTGTAACCCATATTGGCCTCGAAGAGGTAACGGTCGTCATAGGAATAGGTGAGACGGGCGGCGGTACCGATAAGGTTGTAAGGAATTCCAGCGCCGCTGGACTCCCAGTAACGACGGTAACCAGTGACCATGGCGCCGACATCGTGCTTGCCGAATGTGCGGGCGTAGTTGATGGCCGCCTGTCCGTAGATAACATAGTTGGAACTACGTGAGTGGGTGAGAGACATAGGTGAGGGGTTCTGTGAGTGGAGACCGTACCTCATCGTGTCGTTCTCATAATCAACGAACGGGAGATAGAGCTGGAGAAGGCGGTTGCCCTGCAGCATTCCCATGTTATAGGTGTCGTAAGAAACTGATCCGCTGATCGAGAGTCCCTTTGTGATAAGGGAACTGAGGTCGTAATTGACTGCCAGGTTGGAATTCAGGTTCTTCTTTGTGTCAGTCTGGAAACCCTTGAAGTTGATACACTCGTATGCCGTACGGTCAATCCAGTTGTACATGACCGGAGCGCCCACAGGGATTCCGTCCTTCTCGGCGAACTCGGCGATTGTGACCGGACCGACGAAGATAGGGGCGATACAGGTGGCCTGATAGATAAGGTCACGCATCATCCAGTTCTCGTCACCGCCGTAAAGGCTTGAGGTCGGCATGTTGATGTCCTCTGAATATGAGGCCAGGTTCAGCGACAAGGTCAAGTCCTTCGTGAGGTGGAAATCCAAGTTGGACCTGAGGCTGAAACGGTTCATGTAAGCCTGCGGGTTATAACCCAACTCATCCTTCGGGAGGGTCTTGAGGTTACCATCCTGATGGATGTAACCGAGGCTGAGGAAGTAGTTCACCATGTCCGTACCTCCGGAAATGTTGGCGTTGAAACGGGACTGTGGAGTGAACTGCTTGAACATCATGCGATAGTAGTCATTGTCGCAATACAGGTACTCACGCATAGTCTTGAGTTCCTGATAGTTGGGCTCGTTTCCGGTCAGACCGAAAAGCGGGTTCTTGAATTTGGCGACAACTTCATCGGAATAAGGGACTGTCTTACCATCATTAATGAAAGCCTGGTTGCGCATCTCAAGGTATTCCCAAGAGTGGAGGCGCTCAGGCTGGACAGTGAAGGAAGACATTGACTGGTCGAATGTCAGATTGAGGTTCGGCTTGCCTTTAGCACCGCGGCGGGTCTGGATCAAGATAACACCGTTAGCGCCACGGACTCCGTAAAGACCGGTAGCGGAAGCGTCCTTGAGGACAGAGATGCTCTCAACCTCGTTCATGTCCAGCGCCCTGATACCATCTGAACGCTCGACTCCGTCAACAAGGATCAGAGGGCTCTGACCGTTCATAGTCGCAGCACCACGAAGGTACATGGTAGCGCCGTCACGTCCAGGCTGACCTCCACTGCTTTGCATTGAGGTAAGACCGGTGACACGGCCGGCAAGAGCATTGTCAAGACGGGTCGTCGTGGTCTTGCGCAACTCGGTCGTCGAGACTGTCGCGATAGCTCCAGTCACGGTGGCCTTCTTTTGCTGACCGAAAGCGACCACAACCGTCTCCTCAAGCATCTCGTTGTCCGGGACCAGCTTGATGGAGAAGTTGTTACGGGTTCCGACCTCGATCCTCTGCGTCGTGTAACCGATGCAGGAGACCACGATGGTCGCGTTGGCAGGGACGTTACCGAGGACGAAGGTACCGGCATCGGTTGTCATCGTGCCGTTCACTGTACCATCTACCATGACGGTGACGCCAGGCATGGGTAGGTTGTTCTCATCGACTACCGTACCGGTAATCTCCCTCCCTCCGCGCTGGCCCCAGGACGGAGTCCAGAGTCCCGCGCACAGCAGGAGGCAAACAACCGCGGCAACCGCCCTTATGCTATGGAGCAGAGCCGCCGACAGGTTTTCATCGTGTATTTTCATACAGAGATAGATTAAAAAAACAAATAGTCGTATTTATAATTTGGTTAAAAGTATTGACTCTAAAAAAAAATGATATTAAATTTATCGGTTTAATTATTACCCATGTTGTGTTATTAATACGTTTTCTGACATAATTCTTTCGCAAATTTGCCTTTTTTTTCGGATTATGTGGCTAAAGAATCTGACATTCCTACTATGATTTTTGATTTGGTTTTTTTTCATATATTCGCGAAAACAAACTTGACAAAATAATGGGTGACGTTCATCTCAAGTACTTAGCGGTGACTCCGGCTGATCTTCAGTGGGGTACGGCTGTCAACTCTGTCGGAATGCAAGAGATAGCGCCGGGCACGGAATATCCCCCGACCAACCATCCGTCCCGCTACATCTTCAATTTTGAGAATGGCCGTATCCTTCATGAATACCAGCTCATCTACATCACCGAAGGACGAGGGAAGTTCTACTGTGAGACTATCGGAAGGAATCGTG
>OMQO01000171.1 GCA_900313275.1 uncultured Bacteroidales bacterium | reverse complement strand
GACAAGAATCTCCTCGTGAGTGGCTGGTTCGTGCCGATGATGCCGGATATGAACCTTGATAACCCGTTCATGCTGAAGTATTTCCAGCAGTGGGCAATCTGGTGGACGGAGTATTCCGGACAGGACGGTCTAAGGGTTGACACCTATCCCTACAATGAGAAAGTCCCGATGAGCAAGTGGTGTGAGGCTGTCATTAACGAATACCCGAACCTGAATATAGTAGGTGAGTGCTGGGACTCCAATTTCGACCAGTTGGCCTATTGGCAGAGTGGCAACAACAATGCCGACGGGTTTGACTCGCATCTCCCTTCAATCATGGATTTCCCGCTCCAGGAGGCCATCAACGCCGCCCTTGCGGAGATGAATCCTGGCTGGAACCAGGGAATGTTCAGGGTCTATCACGCCCTGGCTCACGACGCGACATATCATGACCTTTCCAAGATGATGATATTCTTGTCCAACCACGATCATTACCGTATCGCGGACTCCTGGAAACTTGATCCGGACAAGATGAAGATCGCATATTCGCTTTTGGCTACAGTCAGGGGCATTCCACAGCTGTTCTACGGTGATGAGATGATGTTCGCCACCGGAAAGGATTACAAGAGCGACGGAGAGCTCAGGATGGATTTCCCTGGAGGTTGGGCTGGTGATCCGGTCAACTTGTTCACCGAGGAAGGCCGTACGGGAGTCGAGGCGGAGCTTCACGACTATGTCAAGACACTCTTCCAGTGGCGAAAGGGCAAGGAGGTCATTCACAACGGAAAGACAAAGCATTTTATGGCCCGTGACAACACCTACGCCTATTTCCGCTACAACGACACCGACAAAGTGTTCGTCTATGTCAACGCCTCTCCCGAGGAGAAGACGATTCCTTGGTCACACTATGCTGAGATCACCTCAGGCCTCGGCGCTGGCACCAATGTCCTGACTGGCGAGAAGGTGACAATCACCGACTCCACCGTCGTCCCGCCCTGCACAGCGCTGGTTATCGAATACTGATTGCTACCGTAGAGGTGTGACCTCTCAGAACCACTGCCACCCTCGGCACGTTAAGAGGGAGGGGCCCTTTAGGGAGGGGCCGCGAAGCGGCGGTTCTGGGAGGTCACACCTCTATGGCAGGAAGGGGATTATTTTGTCCGTCCGACGAGTTTGTCTGCGAAGATGCGGAGGCGTTCGTAGCGCTCTCCTTCGCAGACCTTGGCGGCCGCTTCAAGGGCCTTGGCTGTGAGGTCAAGGATGGTCTGCTTGGCGTCCTCAGCCACACCATAATTGTCGTAGAAACTCTTGACCCAGGCGATTTTAGCTGCCTTCTCCTCCTTTGAATCGGCAGGGGATCTCATCTTATCAATCAGCGCCGAACGGTGTGGAGCATCCGCTTTCTCGATCGCTCTGATGGTCAGCCAGCTTTTCTTGGAATTGACGATGTCGCCTCCGATAGGCTTTCCGAACACCTTCTCGTCGCCGTAGGCGTCAAGATAGTCATCAGCTACCTGGAAGGCAAGGCCGAGGTTGTAGCCGTAGCCATAAAGGGATTCACAATCGAGTTCCGGAGCCCCTGCGATTAGAGCGCCCATCTTGGCGGCGCATGCGATAAGGACACCTGTCTTGAGGCCAATCATCCTCATGTATTCGTCCATAGTCACATCATCCCTGGACTCGAACTCCATGTCATACTGTTGCCCGTCACAGACCTCGGCGGCTGTCTTTGAGAATAAGGCAAGGACATCGCTCAGAACCTCTTTCGGGGCTTTTGCGATGCGGGAATAGCTGTCGATGCACATCACGTCGCCTGAGAGGATGGCGGTGTCCGGATCCCACTTCTTCCACACTGTGTCCACTCCCCGCCGGAGCGGGGAGCGGTCCATTATGTCGTCATGGATCAGTGTGAAACTGTGGAAAACCTCCAATCCGGCGGCCGGCTCAAGTATCTCCGGACCGAACTCGCTTTTGTAGAGGGAATATGTTGTCAGGCAGAGTTTTGGCCGAAGTCGTTTTCCTCCGATGGCTATCATGTACCTTAGCGGGTCGTACAGACCGGCTGGTTCGTCAGTGAATTTGATTTCGCCAAATAGAGCCTTCACGGCCGAATCGATTGTTTCCTGCCTGATCATGTTTAAAGTGTTTTATTTGAATAACTTAGGCGCGAATGTGTTAAGGTAGAGGCGCCAGTTGGCCCATGTGTGTCCGCCATCTGAGACGAAGAAAATGTGGTCAAGTCCCTGTTCTGTCAAGGTCTTGTCCAGAGCCTTTGAGCCTTCGAAAAGGAAATCAGCGTCGCCACAAGCGAGGAAGTAGAGTTTGACTCCCGCTTTCTTTAGGGCGGCTATCTGCTCTGGAGTCGCTCTGCCAGCGGCTGAAAGAGGGCAGATGTAGTCAAAGAGCTCGGGGAAGAGGATTGACGCGCTGATTGTGTGGCCTCCACCCATCGACAGGCCGGCGATGGCCCTTGACGCGGGCTTGGGAATAGCCCGGAAGTTCTTCTCGATGAATGGAACTATCTCAGTACAAAGGCTTCTCACATAAGCGTCACGGTTCTCTTCTGACCTCCAGTTTATGTTCTTCTCTGGAATATTCAGAGTCCTTGCGGCCTGCTGGCCAGGATTGCCGTTGGGCATGACCACGATCATCGGCTCGGCAAGCCCCTTCTCGATTAGGTTGTCAAGAATCTGCGCGGTGCGTCCCATTGAGATCCAGGCCTCTTCGTCGCCACCGGCTCCGTGGAGCAGGTAAAGGACGGGATACTTCTTCTTAGGATTGTTCTCGTAGCCATAGGGTGTGTAAACGGTCAGCCTGCGGCTGTAGCCGAGGATGGCGCTGTCGTACCAAGGATGGCTGACTGTACCGTGGGTCTTTGCTTCCACATAGTTCTCGGTCCTCTCACCGGGGACTATCAGCATCGGAAGATAACGGGTGCCGTCCCTTTGTACCAGGACATTCTGGGGATCGTTGACAGCGACACCATCCACCACGAAGTTGTAGGTGTAGATCTCGGGCGGGGGGAGAGGAATCTTAACTGACCAGATGTTCCCTTCTCCACGGGTCATGTCGATAGTCCCACCCCAAGGGTTGGGTAGCCAAGATCCGCTGAGTTTGACGACTGTAGCATAATCGGCTTTGAGTGAGAAGGTTACACTGTCTCCCTGGATGAGGGGGGAGATGATTGGCCTCTGGTTGCCTCTCGAAAAGTTAGCCAGTTCTTGTGCCTGGATTCCGACGGCTGCCGCCAGGGCCAAGGCGATTGTCAAGATTGTACGTTTCATATCATGTGGTTTGAGTGGGTTGTCATTCTATGCCTCATCATCGTCATCATCATATTCATCCACCTCATAGGCGGTGATGTCGAACTTGTCCCATGCTTCCTCCATCTCCCGCCTTTCTTTCTTGGTGGGGCGGCCTGAACCTCTTTCACGGCGCAGGAAGAAGGTTTCCACGGGAGCGTGGAGTTTGTCCAGTTCAGCTTGGGGAGTGAGATTCTCCGCATGGTCCGGAACCAGTTTGGCTCCAAGGCGGTGCGCTGGAATCTGCTTGATTTTGTAGATGTATTGGATTATGCCTTTATGGATGCTGATTGTCTCGCCTGGTTTGACCAGCCTTGAGGGCTTGACGTTCGAGCCGTCAATCTTGACTTTGCCGCCTTTGCAGGCCTCAGTAGCCTCTGTGCGGGTCTTGTAGATGCGGAGCGCCCAGAGGACTTTGTCGATTCTGTCGGATTCTGCCATGGTCTTAATTCCAGTTTCTTAAATGTGGGTCAGGTGTGTCTTCAGTCGGTTTGGTGTCACCGGTGTAAGAATCCGGATCGACCCGACGCTCGACTGTAGTTTCCAGAAGGACGGTTCCTTCTTTTGCGGGGAATAAGAAGAAGTCATTGACTTCGGAAGGAACGAGAACGACTTCTCCGGCGTCAACCGGGACGTCGGTAAAGTCCATATCTTCGGTGCCTTGCCGGATGAGGGCAGCTCCTGAGAGGCAGTGGTAGGTGGCGAAGGAGCCGGGTTGGTCGCTGAATATGTGCAAAGGATTCTGAAGGTCCAACTTCGTCACCTTGAACTCGTTCCGCTCCACCATGATTATAGAATTCGGGCCTGCCGCCCCAGCGGCAATGCCCCTCCGTTCAACGTCTGCTTCGCAGACCCCACCACCGGCTTCGCCGGCGGTCCCCCCTCTTACGTGGCAGAGGGTGGCCACGGTTGCCGGAGGGGCAAAGCCGTCTGGGGAGGGGGTGTACTTCGAGAAGTTGATTAAGTCGAAGGCTTCAGTGAGATCGGAGGGGTCCTGGAGATTGAAGGTCATCTCGGAACATTCTGATATTTCGATAATTGACAGACCGGGACCGGCGGCGAAAACGGTCCCTGGCTCAATAACGAACAAATCTCCCGCCTTTGGATGAACCACATTCAGAACCTCAGTGATGCTTGAATCCAGACAACGCTCATAGAACTCGCCAGGAGCGACATCCTTCGCAAGACCGAGATAGATCACTCAGCATCGGGCACATTGACCTGAAGAGGCTGCCAACTGTCTGTCTTAAAGGACTTTATCAAGATTGGGAACTGAAGTCCGTAGTATTCGAAAGAGTCATCGCCCACGATGCGCTCCATGTAGGTGCCCATGAGTTCGCTCAACTTGTTGTCGGCAAGCCATCCATTCCGCACCTTCGAGTCCACCAACCCCAGGTCCGCGATTTTGTAATGGACCTCACCCCATGGTCTCTGATCCTTGTCCTCGAGGAACCTCAGGGGGTACAGTTTCTTCTCTTTATCATCCATCCCAATCAGACATTTTCCCAAATATATGCAAAAAAACTCAATCGACAACGTCCGAAGGAACGTACCATATAGCTGTTGAGACTTTCTGATAGCCCATGCGACGGTAAATACCC
>OMQO01000163.1 GCA_900313275.1 uncultured Bacteroidales bacterium | reverse complement strand
CTGATTGCTACCTGCATTTCCTGCTGAATGGTGCCTATCGAATAAAGGTTTTCAATGTTGTTGACGATATCGAAGATAACCGGAACGTGATTCTTTCCCGCTGCCAATGCTCGACCAATTTGCTGTTTATAAATAATCGGGGATACCGTCGGACGGAATAAAATAACGCCGCTTACATCATCAACGTGAATTCCCTCATTGAGCATATCTATCGCATAGAGGAGCTTTAGGTGGTTGCTGTCATCCTGCTTGAAGTCCTGAAACTCTTTGCTTGTGGTCGGATCTTCGGAATAGGCGGTATAGATATGCGGCTCACTGTCAATCTTTCCACAATAGAGGATGGCCAAGGGTATCAAAGCTGCCACCACAACAACAAGGATCATTAGATAGTCGAATTTCTTCAGTTTCATTTTTCAGCCTCCTTTCGGTATTGATGGTGTTTTCGAATAAGTTCCTTATATCGCTGAAGATCTTCTCGAGGGAAGTATCGCTCGTGTGACACGATGCCGTTGGCGTAGGTCACAGTAGCATGGTCTCGGCGAGTCAACACGC
The DNA here is from genome assembly GCA_900313275.1 of uncultured Bacteroidales bacterium. Lineage (GTDB taxonomy): Bacteria > Bacteroidota > Bacteroidia > Bacteroidales > UBA932 > Cryptobacteroides. The sequence continues at coordinate 4,404 of OMQO01000163.1, read as the reverse complement.
CAACCATTGTTGATGTGTAACCGCAAAGCGAATGAAGCGCCCACATCAACAAGTGGCGAGCCTCAACAACCTTGCGGAGTCGACTCTTGCCAAGGATATCATCACCAGCTATGCCAGTGATGTTGCTGATGAGCACCAGGTACTCATCTCTATCTTTAGTCATATCGGGAGTTATAATAATACACGAACTCATAATCCTCCCGGTCCGGAACCGCTATGAAAATGAACTTGGACTGATCCGCGTTGTCCACCATGACGACGCCGTCCACACCGCACGCCCGAAGGTAATGAGCCGAGATCGTGCTATAGAACGTCATGTAATCGGAGTTGATGGAAGGAAGCTCCGAATTGCCGTAGAACGTAGCCTCGCTCAGACTGCGCGACTTGCGGTCAGCGGCGAACTGGTTGTCCGTTGCCGGCGCCCAACTCAACACTGCGGCCGTCCACGGATGCGGCTCAGGATTATGCCGGTCCGCGGAGAGGTTGGTCGTCCACCAGGTCATCCCTCCGACAGTGGCATAATGATCCTTGCCGACCTGTATCCAGTCGAGCCCATTATTATCCTGAACGACAGAATAAGTGTTGTAGTCGTTCAGGGGGTGATGCCCTGGTTCTTCTATGTTCGAGAAGAACTGGTGGTAATAAGTCTTGGTGCCGCCACTGTTTCTCTCGAGAGCGAGATAGCCGAAAGATGTCGGCGAATCAACCGCCTTTGCGTAGCCAAAGGTCGTAGTGGACTCCGAGTCGCCGCTTCTTACGAGGGAAATCCATCCCCCAGCATCCGCGCTGACCTCACTGATCAATCCGTCCGAGGAAATGTAGGCCAGGCCCATGGGAATGAGGTTGTTGTAGGCGACCTTGGAATTGGTGGCGTTGTTGTACACGCGTATTTCCTTTCCTGTCACTTCGGGGGCGGCCAGGGTAATGTCTGCGCCGAGATGGGGATTTCCATCGACCAGACTGTATTCGCAGGCCACTTTGCCATGGGCGATGTACTCCCAGCCCTCAATATTACCGAAAGTCCATCTGCCCTCACTATAGACGGGAGTCTGGTTCGTCCAATGTGGCATGCTGACCGCCGTGACTTTATTCACATGGGCTAGGTCGCCCGCTATGGTACCACCGAGGTCAATGAAAGACCCGGCGCCGTCGCCGCTGCCGTCGGCGTCATACCAATAACCCGTGGTGATGTCGTCGAAGAAAACGAAAATCGGCCATTCACGGGCGCTCTCTCCGAAATCGAAGTCGAAACTGAAGCTGTCAAGCGTGTATGCCGTATCCACTTCCTTCGTTCCCAGATTGACGGTAACCTCGTAGTATTTCCCCTCAGTGAAGTACGTGGTGGACCTTTTCAATATTCTATAGACATAGCCTGCGTCTTCGTTGACATAGGCTTCTATCCGGAATACACTCGCATCGCTCCACTGCTTGATGGCGACATAAACCTCATTGGTCGCCTCCTCGCCCTGGTCGATATTGACTGCAAGCTGGCCCCGGCTGCCATTTGCGGTAAACAGCATGGAATTGCCGGATCCGTCAGATGCGGACAGGACCAGGCGGTTCGGATAAACCGGATTTCCATCACCGTCATTCAGGATGAACTTGACTATGGCCTGGGTGCTTTTGAAGGTGACGGGGGAGCAGGTGATTTTCCCGTCTTCTACGTTAGTCACGCCGGTCGTCCCAGTGATATAATCATAACGGGAAGCGATTGTCTCCAACTTTCCGTCCTGCCCCGTATAGTCGGAATGGCTACCGTCACCGGGCCATGAAAGATAGATGATATGATCCTTCCGGAGTTCTCCGGTGATCGTACCGGTAAGTATGGCCTTAGGCCCGCTGGTCTTAGGGGATAGGGTCCCGATGACGCGATCCCATTTTGTCACGGAAATGACATCAGTCGTCTCCCAGAATGATTTCAATACATGTTTACCTTCGGAATTGGTCGTAAGATCCAATGCCCTGGTTACAGGACTCTCGACTTTGCTCGCTTCGACGGAAAGCGTATATGTTACCTCTCCCTCTCCGTCACTGATGGATTCGGGAATCTCCTGTCCGCAAGAGACCGTCAAAGCGGCCGCGGACATAAGAATAATTGAATAATAGAATGCCCTTTTCATACGCTCAATCCCATTTTTCCACGTTCGCTTCACCATAATCGCTACGGCTAGCCTCAAGGCTGCTGTCCAGCATGGAACACAAAACCTCCAAAGGAACTATTTCCATCTCAGGAGTTTCATAAAAGACCTTTTCCCTATCCATCTTCTTATTCTCGTTTTATACTAGAAAAATCTCGCAAAGATATAAAAACTATTTCTTTTTCAATTCTTTCTGGGCTTTCTTGAAAGCCTTGCGCCAGGCCGGATCCCCACTCAATCGGGCGTAGGCCGCGCTCGCTGCCAGCCGGGCGGCATCGACATCGGACTGGTAATGATAGCCCACGATAGTCCGGCTCTGCCCCATGTCGTAGCCGGTCTTCAGGATCGCGTCCTGATGCTCCGGATCAAGGGCGGCGAGAGTCAATGCGGCGGTCCAGAAACGGATCGTATGGCCTGAAGGATAGGAAGTGAAATCATTCTTGTCCTCTTTCTCAGGTACCGCCGAAGGCTCATCGAAATACTGGTACGGACGTTGCCTCCGGAACACATCCTTAGCCTTCGTGATCGACGTTCTGGAGGTAGTATAAGTCCTAAAGACAAAATCGGCCAAAACCGGATAGCGTTCAGGGGTCAACTCCTTTTCCATGGCAGGGGAGAAACGCCTCAGAATGTATCTGATGGAAGTCTTGGCATCTTCAACGGCCAGAGCGCCTCTCTCGGAAGTCCTTAACCTCTTCCCGTTCTCGTAAACGATGCTGTCCATTTTGAAAGCCTCGCTTCCGAATGCCGGAGGATCAGGAAGGAACTTCGTCGCGTCAGGCATTTGCTCAACGTTAAGGAAATACTTGGCCTTCTCAACCTTGTTGGAAGATTGCGCGAAAGAAGGTTGGGCAAGCAGGATGCCCACGGCCATGAAAGCTAAGAGGATTCTCTTCATATATGCTAATTATTTGTCAGACAAATATTTCCGCAGAGGCCTGTCGTATAGTCTCATGCAAAGGATGGCGATGAGAAGGCTCGCCGCGACGACCAACAGGGCCGCTGGCCAAGCCTCCTGGAAGGTCTTGGACACCCCGTTGCCATCAAATCCCAGATAGGAATAATACAAGTAGAACAGGGGATAGTGGACCATGTAGAGGGGATAAGAAAGGTCGCCCAGGAAAGTGCATGCTGATTTGGTCCGTTCGCCGTAGGAATTGTCGGATGCCCCAAACCAGACAAGGCAAGGGAATACCACAATCACGCAGAAAGCCTCGAAGAGGCCATTCCGCCAAGTCTCGCCGCCTATGGTAGGCAGTACGGCCACCATCAATAGTATCAGGCCGCAGAGAAGGAATGCCTTCTTGACCTTGATTGGCCGGAATATCCTTGCCATCAACATACCCATCGTGTAGGGGAACAGCATCCGGATGAGTCCTTCCCAGAAGCCTCCATCGATGAAAGACCAGCCTACTCCCAGAAAACCATCTCTAGCCGAGATGCATGCCAACAGGGCGCCGGACGCTACGCAAAGTACAGCTAGAGCCCATTTCGGCAGTCTTCTGAGGAGGAGGGCATAAAGGATGTTCCCGATATATTCAAAGAACAACGACCATGAGGGGCCGTTGAGGGGGAACATCTCCCCGTTGCCCCTGACTTCGTAGGGTGAGCCTGGGGCCGCGGGAATCATGAACATGGCCAGAAGCATCGCGAGCATCACCATGCCGGTTCCCACATGTGTCCCGTCCCATTTGACGCTTCCCTGGATGAGGAAAGTGACAGCTCCGATCACAGCTCCCATCACAACCATCGGGTGGAGTCGGATCAGCCTTCGCTTGAAGAATCCTCCCGTGGTCATCTTGCCCCAGCGGCTGTCATAGGCATAGCCGATGACAAATCCGGACAGTATGAAGAAGAAGTCCACAGCGAGATAGCCGTGCGGTACAGGAGTCCCAGGAAGCAGCTCGAACACATGGTATATAATCACGATCAAAGCCGCGACTCCCCGGAGTCCATCCAGTATGCCGTAGTGAGGTTTGCTGTCTTTGAGTATCATAATTGGCAAAGATAATATTTTCTTATATTTGTCTCATTATGAAAAAGGGAAGGATCATCCGTGAGGCGAGGGTGGCTGACATTGACTGCATAATGCCTGTCTTGGAGGCCGCTAAAAGGATCATGCGTTCCGACGGCAATATGTGCCAGTGGTCGGACGGCTATCCCTCGAAGGAAGCGATCCTCGCCGACATCAGCCGGAGTGGCGGTTTCGTCATTGCGGATCCGGACAATGGGATTGTCGGCTATTTCGCCTTCCTGCCGTCACCGG
>OMQO01000178.1:4452-6971 GCA_900313275.1 uncultured Bacteroidales bacterium | reverse complement strand
CAGAGTTGAAACCGAATGTCGGGGCATTATCAGGGAGAGGGAGGTCATCATCGATCGTCTTGGGGACGTGGATGTTGTGGATAGGATAGTTCTTGGCCTCAAGGAATTTGGCGATCCTGTTTGCGGTGGAGGCGGTGTCGTCGCCACCGACAGTGACCAGAAGCTTCACATTGTTGTCCTGGAAAAGAGCCAGGTTGAAATTCTTCTCGAAATCCTCGTCGGTCGGCTTGAAACGGCTCATCTGGAGATAGGATCCTCCCCTGTTGAAATAGGCGTCCGCCTTGAGGAAGTCGATGTCCTCGTAGCGCGGGTTCTTGTTGAACAGGCCGCTGTAGCCCTCATGGAGTCCAATGACTCTGAAACCGTTGGAAAGGAATGTCTTGGCCACTGAGAACACGACAGTGTTCATACCGGGAGCGGGGCCGCCGCCGCAAAGGATAATGATTGAATCTTTCATGATAGATATTTTATGTGTTTGTTATCTCTCTTTATTTCGACAAATTTAATCCATTTCCGAGAATTAATCGTCATTTTTCGTTAAATTTGTAATCTTTAGAATATGCCTCGGGATATGAACCATGAGCAAGCCGCGTTACGGGTGGCGGAACTGAAAGAGACCCTCTGGGAGAACAGCAGGAGATACTATGTCGAAAACGCTCCGACTATGAGTGATTTCGACTATGACCATCTCATGCGCGAGCTTGAGGACCTTGAGAAGGCATTCCCGGACCTTCTCACCCCCGACTCCCCTACCCAGAAGGTTGGAAGCGACCTGGACAAGGGCTTCGCCCAGTTCCCCCATAAGTACCCCATGCTCTCCTTGGGCAACACCTACAACATTGGCGAGATCGAGGATTTCGTCAGGAGAGCTGAGAAAGAGCTGGGCGATGTGGGGTTCTCATATTCATGCGAGCTGAAATTCGACGGCACGGCTATCTGCCTGACTTACAGGAATGGAAAGCTGTTCCGCGCGCTCACCCGGGGTGACGGAGTGGTAGGATATGATGTCACCGCCAACGTCAGGATGATCAGTAACATTCCCCTGACGCTCAAGGGAACAGGTTGGCCGGAAGAGTTCGAGATCAGGGGCGAGATCCTTATGCCATACGCTTCTTTCGACAGGCTCAACAGGGAACGCGTTGAAAATGAAGACCAACCATTCGCTAATCCCAGGAATGCCGCTTCTGGCTCCCTGAAATTGCAGGACTCAAGAGAGGTCGCCAAGAGGGGCCTGATGTGCACATTATACCATATCCCCGCGCAAAGTGTGGCTTTTGCCACCCATTCAGAGGCCTTGGATGCCGCCGCTTCCTGGGGTCTGCCCGTCTCTGATGAGCGCCGGGTCGTGACTGGTCTTGACGGCGTCGAGGAATATATCAACTATTGGGACAAGCAGAGGAAATTCCTGCCTTTCGCCACTGACGGTATCGTCATTAAAATCAATGAGCTTGACTTCCAGAACACCCTGGGCTACACGGCAAAGTCCCCTCGTTGGGCGGTAGCGTTCAAGTTCCAGGCGGAAGAAGCCCTTACTCAATTGATATCCATTGACTTCCAAGTTGGCCGGACAGGCGCTGTGACTCCTGTCGCCAATCTATCCCCGGTCCAATTGGCCGGTACTGTCGTTAAGAGAGCCACGCTCAACAACGAGGATTTCATGGCTCAGATGGACATCCGGGTCGGCGATTGGGTGAAGGTCATAAAAGGAGGCGAGATCATTCCAAAGATTATCGATGTCGATTTATCCCGTAGGGCTTCCGACTCTGTCAGGCCTGTTTTTCCGACGCTTTGCCCTGATTGCGGGACTCCCCTAGTGAAGGACATCGATGAGGCTAAGTGGTTCTGTCCCAACACAGACGGGTGCCCGACTCAGATAAAAGGACGGCTAGTCCATTTCTTGAGCCGGAAAGCGATGAATGTCCTGGCTGGAGATGCCACGGTTGAACAGATGTATAACCTCGGACTCGTCAGGACTCCTGCTGACTTCTATTCCTTGAGCAAAGCCCAACTGCTGATGCTTGACGGATGGAAAGACCGTAGCGCGGAGCGTTTCCTTGAGAGTTTGTCAGCTTCTAAGGCGGTACCATTTGAGCGGGTCCTGTTCGCTCTGGGGATCCGCTATGTGGGAGAAACTACCGCCAAGGAACTTGCGAGGCATTTCGGTGATATAGACTCAATCGCCGGTGCTTCAGTTGAGAAGTTGCTGGAAGTCAGGGATATCGGTGATGTTATAGCCAAGAGTGTCTATGATTTCCTCCATGTCGGGAAGCACATCGATGAGATCCAACGGCTGAAGGCAGCCGGCCTTCGGTTCTCTGCCTCTGAGCCTGTGGCCACATCGGATTCACTTGCCGGGAAGACGATAGTCATCTCTGGCAATTTCTCCGTTTCCCGCGACGAGATGAAACGCCTGATTGAGGTGAATGGCGGCAAGAACAGCTCCTCAGTTAGTGGCAAGACATCTTTTCTTCTCGCAGGTTCCAAGCCTGGTCCCGAGAAGATCAAGAAGGCTGGCGACC
>OMQO01000178.1:0-4401 GCA_900313275.1 uncultured Bacteroidales bacterium | reverse complement strand
CACTTCCCAAGAGGCCGTCCCTGATGGCGATGATAATGTGGAACCGACTTTATTCTAGGGAGTTATGGGATGGATCGGTGATATCATATTCAAAATCAAGACCTACATCAGGTGGCTGACCAAATTCTTTGGCCATGACATCTGGCATTTCAATATGGAGGATCTCTCCAAAGCCAACGCCAGATTCATCCGTGACCTTAAGGTCGTTATAAACGCCTTCAAGAATTTCGCTGATGAGAAGCTCGGCTTCCAGTCGGTTGCCTTGAGTTATTTCTGTACCCTCGCCGTTGTCCCCTTGGTGGCCGTGTCTTTCGCTGTGACGAGCGGATTCGGGCTTGAGAATGTCCTACGGGACGCTTTGTACTCGGCTGACATCAACCAGACTGTCATCGACACCATCATGAACAGCGCCTCGAACATTATTGACGCTTCCAAGTCAGGCGTGTTCGGTGTTATCACCGCCCTATCGTTCGTCTGGCTTGTTATCTGGATGATGAACAGGGTCGAGAAGGTGTTCAATAATGTATGGCATGTTAGGAAACCACAGCGGAAAGCGCTGAAAAGCTACGGGATGGACATTCTTATAATGATTCTCATCCCGTTTGTCGTTTTGTTGTTCTTCGCGGGTACGGTTGTCTATTCACACGTCCTGGATCTGATTCCCAACAGCATCGGAATCTCTGATAAGATAAAGTCCTTCTTGGGCTGGCTGATCTTCGCCGGGGTCGCGGTGATGCTTCTCTCGGTGATGTACAAATTCATCCCAGCCACCAAGGTCGAATACCGTTTCGCTTTGAAGGCTGCCCTGTGGGCTGGAATCCTCTTCACCATTCTGCAATACCTTTACCTTGAGACGCAGGTATTGGTCACCAGCATCAACGCGGTCTATGGTGCTGTCGCGGCGCTGCCACTCTTCATGATGTGGCTGAGGTTCGGATGGCTTATCATATTGTACGGGGCGCAGTTCTCCTACACTTTCCAGATGTTCCATCAGGAGGAGGAAGAGGCCAGGCAGGCGGCCATGAATAGATTAGAGTCAATAGACATAAATGGGATTGAGGCATGAGTTTCTCCAAGTTCACGCAGCAGGATTATGATGTTATAGCCGAGAGCTACGCCCAGCTGAAGGAGGCTGCCCGTAAGAGGTGCGCCAATGAGGATGAGCTGGAGATAGTCCAGAAAGCCTTCGACTTCGCGAACGAGGCTCATAAGAATGTTCGCAGGCGCTCCGGCGGGCCTTACATTATACATCCGATCGAGGTGGCGAAGATAGTCGTCTGCGATATCGGACTCGGCTACAAGTCGATAGCGGCCGCTCTCCTTCACGATGTGGTGGAAGACACGGACTACACCGTGGACGATCTCCGCAACTTGTTCGGGGACAAGATCGCAAGTCTGGTCGAAGGACTTACCAAAATCAAGATAGTCCTCGACAACGAAGACCGGGCAAAGAAGTCGGACACATATTCGGAAAGTCTTCAGGCTGAGAATTTCAAGCGCATCCTCCTGACTTTGAATGACGATGTCCGAGTCGTGCTGATCAAGTTGGCGGACCGTCTCCATAATTGCAGGACGATTGATTCGATGCCTGAATACAAGCGGGATAAGATCTTGAGCGAGACGATGTTCATATTCATTCCTCTCGCCCACCGTCTGGGTCTCTATGAGATCAAATCCGAGATGGAGAACATCTGGCTCAAATATAAAGAGCCGGATGCCTACAATGAGATCTCCGGTCTTGTCAGAAAGAACATCACCGACCTTGAGAAGCCAATTGATGACTTCATCGCGCCTATCGATGCCGCTTTAAGGAAGTCAGGCTTCAATTTCCAGATCAGAAAGAGGGTCAAGACCCCTTACTCGATCTGGCATAAGATGCAGACCAAGAACATCACCTTCGAGCAGGTCTATGACCTTTATGCCTTGCGGGTCGTGTTCACTCCAGAAGCCGGGACAAAAGAGAGTGAGAGGGATCAGTGCTACCACATCTTCTCGATTATCACCGGAATATACCGCTACAAGCCCGACAGAGTCAGAGATTGGGTGAAACATCCCAAAAGCAACGGTTATGAAGCGCTACACTGCACGGTGATGAGTGACAAGGGTGTGTGGATCGAGGTCCAGATCCGTTCCAAGAGGATGGATGATATCGCGGAGAAAGGTATCGCCGCCCATTGGGCATACAAGCAAGAAGGCTACATCAGCGAGAACGACAGTGAGATGGACAAGTGGCTGGAGAAAGTCAAAGAGATTCTGGTCAGCCCTGATGTCAATGCCCTGGAGCTTCTGGATATCATACATAATGACCTCACCAGCAGCGAGATAACCGTTTTCACGCCGAAGGGCGACCAAAAGACCATCCAAAAGGGATCGACCGCCCTGGATTTCGCATATGGAATCCACACCGAGATAGGCAACAAGGCTATCGCGGCTAAGGTCAACATGAGGCTCGTGCCTCTCTCATACGTCCTTAGGACAGGTGACCAAGTCGAGATCATAACTGCAGAGAATGAGCGGCCCAAGCGTGAATGGCTCCAATTCCTCCAGACCCGCCACGCCCGTAATGTGGTCATAGACTATTTCAAGTCCAACAAGAAAGAGATCGCTCAAGGTGGAAAGACCGCTATGGCCGCCAAACTCGAGTCGATGGGGTACAGGCTTAACTCCGATTCCGAGGAGATTCTTTGCAAATTCTTCAACATCCCGGGACGAGCCGCCGAGGAGCTCTATTTCCGCTATGGATTGGGCCTCATCTCGATGGATGCCATCGGTGACATACTTGTTCCTACGAGCACCAGCAGGGGGCTCTCCTGGCCTTTCTCGATATTCAGCAGGCGTAAGGATCAGCCTCAGGCCGACAAGGACAAGGATGGGCAATATGTGATCGCGACCTGCTGCAGGCCCATTCCTGGGGATGCCGTGGTCGGAATCAAGAATCCCGACGGCTCTGTGACAGTCCATAAGAAGACTTGTCCGGTCGCTGACAGTCTCGCGTCCAAGCATGGTGACAAGGTTGTCGTGCCGCGTTGGGAAAATGAGGGCGAGAAGAAGGCTTTCCCCGCCAGGATCGCATTGAAGGGCATCGACAGGGTTGGACTCTTGAATGAGATTTCCAGATACATCTCCCTCGTTATGGGAGTCAATATGAAAAAGGTGCTGCTAAGCACCGAGGAAGGAATATTCGAGGGCTACATCGACCTCAGCGTCCATGACAAGTCCGCCCTTGAGAGGATGATCCGTAAGCTTGCCTCGATTGATGGCATACAAAGTGTAGCAAGAACCGAGTTATGAGAAAATTCATCTCAAGATATTTCCCCCTTATCCCGGCTGTGGTGGTTATCGTCATGTCGGTCTTCAGTCATTCCTGCGCCAACACCACGCAGGCCCCCAAAGGCGGCTTGAAGGACACCATTCCACCAGTCGTAGTCAAGGTCAGTCCCAAGCCGGGCTCGATGAAAGTTCCGGTACATGGTGCCGAGATCGTGTTCACTTTCAATGAATATGTGGTGGTGAAGGAGCCCAAGGCCATCTACCTCTCCCCTCCTCAGAAAAAGTCTCCCAAGTTCAAGCTCAAGGGTAAGAGCGTGGTGGTTTATTTCGAAGAGGATCTACTTCCGGACATGACCTATACCTTAGACATTACCGGAGCGGTGGTTGACAACAACGAGAGCAATCCCTTCCCAGGCTATGCGACCTATTTCTCCACCGGTGAGTCTGTTGACTCCATGTTCATAACCGGAAGCGTCTATAACTGCGAGAATCTCAAACCGATACAAGGGGCTACAGTCATGCTGTACAAAGACCACAGGGATTCCGCCGTGTTCCTCGACCGGCCTGTCGCCGCGGCTAGAACAGACGCCTGGGGCTATTTCTCAATAAGAAATATAAAGGACACTCTCTACCGGGCCTATGCCATCGTTGATGGCAACGGCAACAGCATATATGATCCGGATGAGGACAGGATAGGTTTCATCGATTCCCTGGTAAGGCCCATGCATGTTGTCATCGACACTCTTCCGGAACTTGCCAAATACGACATGAAGGACACTGTGAGCTGCTTGTCCAGACATTCGGACCTCAGTTTCAACGTGTTCCGGGAGAAGCCTTCCAAGCAGATGGTGATGAATAAGAAAAGGACTGGCGACAGGTCAGCCTACATCACCTTCATGGCACCCGAGGCTAAGATTGACTCGTTGTGGTTCAAGGGTTTTCCTGCGGAGAGGGTCATCACGGAGTTCAATGTCCAGCAAGACAGTCTGCTCCTATGGATCAATGACTCCCGTAGGATGCCTGACACCCTTAAACTTTTCGTAAATTATTGGAAGACAGACACTACCGGTACGCTTGTCCCTGCCTCTGAAAACTTTAGCCTCATTGATGAGAACAAGCCAAAGGGTAAAA
>OMQO01000016.1 GCA_900313275.1 uncultured Bacteroidales bacterium | reverse complement strand
ATGCATCACGACCACGGGCTTGGTTAGGTCAACCAGCTTGTCGTTCAGGAACAGACGCACCTTCGAATAATCGCAATCCCCGATGGTGATGGTGTTGCCCTCAATCGAGACAATTAGTTTTTTGCCTTTCTTAGCCTCGGAAACAGGGATTCCGAGCCAGTAGAAATACTCTTTCATCACATCTCCCTGGCACCAGACTACCTTCTTTGGGTAAGGGTTGCGGGTGTATTTCGCCATCCATGGAAGGGCGGCTGCATCCTCCAGGTCCATCCAGTGAGGCTTTCCCGCCACAATGTGTCCCTCATGGATATATCCCTCAGGATCAGCGGCTTGCAGCTTATCCATCTCCTCGATTCTCTCAGCGCAGACTTTGTTGCGGTCGTAATCGCTGTCCAAGGCGCCGCACCAGATCATGAAGGGTAGGTTCCTAAGGCTAAGGAGCGACACATCGCCGGGATGGCCAGCCATCATAGAGGCTGCCGCCCAATGGTCCGCCATACGGGGTGCTAGGCGCCATACTCCATCGCCTCCAGCTGAATAACCCATCAGATAGACCTTGTTGGGGTTGACATTCCAGCAGGTTACGGCAAGTTGGATGATTCTCTCGTAGAACGCGTCAGACTCTGGACGGAAGTGAAGATCCCAAGTGTTTGTTATCGCCCTTGGGCAAAGATAGACGCCTTCTGATGGTTTGTAGAGGGTCTTCTGGTTGTTCCATTGGCCATTGTTGGTCTCCGCCGTGGTGCCTCCTCCCCCGTGCAGGGAGATGTAAAGAGACCTTCCGTCCTTGGGCTCGTTTCCGAATATTTTCCACCAGATGGGCATGGCGTTTTGCCCGATCACAAGTCTCTTTTCCTTGATCGCCTTGGAAAGCGCTGTGTGGACGGAGTCCTTCCATTGTCCTTCCAGAGTGCTTTTGTCGGCTTTGTAAAAGTCTTGAACCTCTTCCGCGGGTTTCTCCGGCTCTGTGTTATTATCATCCTCATTATTTGAGGATCCTGAGCATCCAGCAGCAAGGAAGAGAGCCGCCATCATTAATAGTGTTATTCTTCGCATGGTGCGAAGGTAATAAATTCCTGGGGATTTTTTTGCGGAATAGAAAAACTGTAGTAATTTTGCACTCCTCAAAAGTTTGGAAGCATAGCTCAGCTGGTTCAGAGCACCTGCCTTACAAGCAGGGGGTCACTGGTTCGAATCCAGTTGTTTCCACGGTCAGAATCAAGCACTTGCGTTCACGCAGGTGCTTTTTTTTGTATGGAAGGCCAAGCTCATTTGCCCAGCTTCTCCTTAAGATTCTTGTGTGAGGGATGGCTTTTGAGGATTTCGTCGCCAAGCTCCGCCCGGCGTCGCTCATAGTACTCATGCCTGGCGGGATTCTCCGGGAACCAGCCGCGAAGAACCCTCATTTCCTGAGAGAGGATCTCATGGATGCCCCAGAAGCAGGAAAATGCGGCCGCTCCTAGAATCGTGGAGATGATCAGTCCATCAACAAGAAGAGATGCCACTGTGAAAACAACTCCCGCGGCGCAGAAGACCATCCAGCTCCTTTTTCCCCAGTAATACTCCATCTTTATCGTGATGGGATGGCAGACCCCGATGATGAGGAATACCGCGACTCCAACTATTAAACCACTGAAATTCATATACAAAACTCCCTTGACTAGTCAAGGAATACAAATGTAGCAAATAATGCCTACCCGACAAGGAAGAAATAAAACTATAACGTATTACGGCGGAAAATCACTATTTTTCCGTCCCAAATAAGTATTTATGAGAAATCCAGTCATTTTCGCGACGATTGTTTTAGCCATTTCCTGCACCAGCAGGGTTAATTTGGTCCCGGACACTCCTTCTGATGCGCCAGACTACCTGTGTACGTGGAATATTCAAGGATATGTCTGCAGTTATGGGCCTCCCGAGGAGATGCGCTCGCGAATGACTGAGCGTTACCTCTTCGGAAACGGGCCATTCGAGGGATGGACTTCGCTATATCCCCAGATCCGCCAAGACTTGTATTTTGTGATGGATGACTCCTGGGACATCCCTGCCGACAGGAATGAGCGCTGGGATAATCCCTATTACGGTACCGCGAGATTGGACACGTCCAGGTTCCCTTCTTTCCGAGGCACTCCCGAAGAGCGGCTTAAGGCTCTTTCCGACAGTGTTAAAGGCAGGGGATGGAAAGGCCTTGGTGGATGGATTTGCGCCCAGAAGGCCGACACGGATCAGGATGTTCCGGAAGCAATGTACTGGGGCGATCGTTTGAGAGAGGCCCAAGCAGCCGGGATCAGGTACTGGAAGGTAGATTGGGGACGGGACGACCATAACCGCCAATGGCGCGAGAACCTTATTGCCTGGGGCCGGGAGCTCGCTCCCGACCTCACTATAGAGAGTGCCATGAATCCGGAATTCATCAGCTTCAGCGACACCTACCGGACCTACGATGTCGAGAATATCACCGCGCAGACAGTCAGGATTTGGGCTCAAGATCTGGCCGGGACAGAGGCCGTGGACATATCGGACAGAGTCAAAGTTGACGGTTCCTCTGTCGTGATCCCAGGAGAGGTTATCGCGGATGTCGGTCTTTCAGCCGCCTCTGAAGGGGACATCTCAGATCCAGGCCTTGTCCTGGTCATCATCTGAGGTATATCTTCTGTTAATCTTAAATTTCTCCGGGCTGCCTTCTGATGTGTTAATGTGCGGATCCGCTTAATCTGTAGCATTGTTGTTCCCGTCAAAGAACGCCTGTGAGAGGTCACGGCAAAGCCCGACGACGATGATTTTTTCTTCGCTCAGATACGTTCTCCACTTTTCAGCCAGTTTGTCGGCGATGCCGAAGAACTGGCCATAGCATAGCAAATCATCGATCCGGTTGGTATCGACCGGGTCACAGGGTTTGTCTTCAGCCTGAGCCTGCAGGTAGTTTTGCAATTCAACCAGTCCGCGGGCTTTCGCTGCTCCTTCTGGCGTGAGGGAGCGTATCCGGATGCCCAGATTCGTCAACTTGTCTTTCGGATTGTCGGGCTCGATCATTCTCCGGTCTTGGAACCATTCCTTTCCTTTGTCTTCCGGTTTATAGCCATAAAGATCGCCTGGATGTCTGTAGCTCCACTCATACACTTTATCAACTCCCAGCAGCCCGTCTTCCCCGGAAGCTTCACAGAATTTCTGGTACAAACTGTTTTCTTCCTTATCGAGGATAACAGCGTCTTTTTGGATAGAGAGATAGTTGAAGAGATCTAACGAGGGCTCTTGCCGCACGAGTTTCAATTTTCCTTCGCTGTACCAGCGGTAAAGGAAAGCGGCCAATAACTCGTGATGGATGTGCTGATCCAGGACACGAGGCTGATTGGTCCGGATGTAGCAGGCCGCAAACAGGTCGCCCTCCAGAGGAATCTCCTGGTTTTGCTGGGTGATCCGCCGGGTACCGAAGAGTTTTTTGCAGTACTGGAAGCCGATTGAGTGGGCAATCACAAAGAATAGAAAGGTACCGGCCATCAGTACGGCCAGCAGGCAGGCTCCGAGGGTGTCTAATTTTTCCAACATCGTTCGTTTTATAGTTAGTTGTCCGTTATTTACAAAACTACGAAAAATTGATTATTAAGTTTCGTCAGTAGCTGAAAAAGTGTCACCTGCAGGCGGATAATCTCGAAATCACATTGCTTCTGCCATAAAAAGATCCTGCCATGTTCCAGTATTATTCTATATTTGTGGGAAAAGTGAGATAGATGAATAGGTATCTTGTAATGTGTTGCGCGCTGATGGCTCTTTCCGCCTGCTCGCGGACTTATGATGTCGTGGTCGCGGGCGGAGGTACCGGAGGGACCGCCGCCGCTATAGAGGCGGCACGTGGAGGAGCCAGGACTCTTGTGGTGGAAGAAGGGACCTGGCTCGGAGGTGTACTGACCTCCGCAGGTGTCAGCGCCGTCGACGGCAACTACCGCCTGCGAGGCGGGATATTCGGAGAATTCACCGACTCGCTGGCTGCCCGGTACGGTGGCTATGATGCTCTCCGTTCCGGCTGGGTGTCAAACATACTTTTCAACCCTCGCGTCGGGGCAGGTATTTTCAGCGGCATCGCCGAGGAATCCGGTGTGGAAGTGAAATTTGAAACCACGGTTACGGGCATCGTCCGCAAAAAGGGAAGTGGAGACTGGATGCTCCGTCTCTCGGATGGCAGCCGCGTAAAGGCGCGGATCCTGGTAGACGGCACAGAACTCGGGGATGTGGCCCGCTCCGCGGGTGCGGAAGCGCTGGATGACGGCCGCACCGTCCAGGACATGACCTATGTCGCGGTCCTTAAGGAATATGACCACGACGTCTTGATGGAAATGCCGGAAGGCTATGACGCTGAATTCTATCGGAACTGTTGTTTGAACCCTCTGGCCGAGGATATTGACGGAAACAACCCGAAAGGACAGAAACTGTGGAGTCCTGAGCAGATGCTCTCGTACGGCCGCTTGCCGGACGGATATATCATGCTCAACTGGCCCATATACGGCAATGACTACTATGTGGATTACCTGGCCTTGACACCTGGGGAGCGTTCCGAGGCGTTCAGGCTGGCAAAATCGCATACTCTCGGATTCGTCTATTTCATTCAGCACGACCTGGGATATACGAGGATCGGGGTTGCCGACGACGTTTTCCCGACTGCGGACGGGCTTCCTTTCTACCCATATTTCCGAGAAGCTCGGCGTATCGCCGGCCGCGACACCATGACTGTCGATGCCGCACGTCATCCTTATTCCTATGACCTATACATGCGGGCGGTTGCGGTAGGTGACTATCCAGTCGATCACCACCACTATGCCAACTCCGGGTGGAGGGAACTGTCACATCTTGGCTTCGGCTCCATACCTTCTTTCAGCGTGCCCCTGGGTGTCGTGATACCGGTTTCAGTGGAGGATCTCCTGGTTGCTGACAAGGCCGTGTCGGTGGACTGGGAGATGAATGGAGCGGTACGGTTGCAGCCGGTACTGCTCGGACTCGGGCAGGCCGCAGGCGCGCTTGCCGCGATCGCGGCCCATTCCGGCCGTCATCCTTCGGAAGTCCCTGTGGAAGAAGTACAGTCAGTGCTGTTGGACCACGGATGCTACCTCCTTCCTTTCCTTGACCTGAAGCCCGGTGAACAGGGGTTCCGTGAGCTTCAAGAGCGAGGCATCCGCGGTGAGGTTAGGGGTATCGGCCGCACGGTTGGCTGGGCAAACGAGACCTGGGTCAACCTGCCTGTCAATAACTGAATATTGTATTCACGGCGTGATTCTCAATAAAATACTTCTGCCTTTCGCCGCCTTGATGGCCGGATGCGCGACAGAGCGATCCCAAACCCCTAACATTGTCTTTATTCTGGCTGATGACCTCGGTTACGGAGATCTGGGATGCTATGGGGCTATAGGCGTGGAAACCCCCAATGTAGATGCTCTGGCTTCACAAGGTGTCCGTTGCACGGACGCTCATGCGGTGGCATCAACCAGCACTCCTTCACGATATGCCTTACTGACCGGCCAGTATCCTTGGCGGAAAGCCGGAACCGACGTGGCGGCAGGTAACGCCAAGATGATAATATCCCCGGACCAGTTTACCATCGCCGACATGTTGAAGTCGCGGGGCTATTCTACCGCCGCTGTTGGCAAATGGCATCTTGGTCTTGGTTCTGAGACTGGAAAGCAGGACTGGAATGGTACACTTGACGAGGACCTTTCTGACATAGGCTTTGATTATCACTACATTATGGCGGCCACTTCAGACAGGGTCCCTTGCGTGTTCATCGAAGACGGGAAAGTGGTGAACCATGATCCGGACCATCCGATAGAGGTGAGTTACAAGGCTAATTTCGTAGGGGAACCAACCGGACGGGACAATCCGGAACTTGTTTATAATCTGCGCTCTAGCCATGGTCATGACATGTCCATAGTCAATGGCATCGGTCGCATCGGCTACATGAAAGGCGGGGGAAGGGCTCTATGGAAGGACGAGACCATAGCTGATTCTTTGACCGCGCATGCGGTGAAGTTCATTGAAGAGAATGCCAGTAAGCCGTTTTTCCTTTATTTCGCCACCAATGATGTCCATGTGCCCCGTTTTCCTGCTGAACGCTTCCGGGGAGCCAGCGCGATGGGCCTGCGGGGAGACGCCATAGCTCAGTTCGACTGGAGCGTGGGGGAGATTCTAAAGACTCTGGAAAGACTTGGCCTTGAGAAGAATACGATTGTTGTGCTGACAAGTGACAACGGTCCTGTGCTGGACGATGGTTATCAAGACCAGGCGGAGGAACTTGTCGGCGACCACAGGCCGTCTGGCCCTTGGCGCGGTGGGAAATATTCAGCCTACGAGGGTGGCACTATGGTCCCGATGATTATCCGTTGGCCAGGGCATGTTGAGGCCGGTTCTGAGGAAGGTCGGATAATCTCACAAATTGACGGATTCCGGACTTTGGCGGACCTTCTTGGAGCGGAGATCCCCTCAGATGCCGCTCCAGACAGCAGGAATTACAAAGACGCTGAATATGTGATGGAGATGTCCAACGACCACACCCTGTCTGTTCGGGACAAGGACTGGAAATACATTTCCCCTTCAAATGGGCCCGAAATGATTCAATGGGGTCCCAAGATTGAGACCGGTTACCGCCCTTACGACCAATTGTTCTCACGCCAGACCGATCCGGGCGAGACAGTGAATGTGGCCGCTAAGAATCCCGAAACAGTAGCCCGTTTCAAACAAATTGTAGATAAAGAGCGCTGAGAATCAGCTATTTCCCTGTCAACGCCTTTCTCACTATATCGTAATAGATGTAGGGATTGTCAACCGTGCTGGGGTTGATGTGGTAAGGTCTAGAGGAGGCGCTCGCATCGCAGATGCCCCAATGGATTCCGTCGCAGGTGTCGTCATAGGAGCCGAACACCGCATATTCAGTGGCTCCTAATGCCCAGTTCACCCTTCTCTCCCATTCCTGGGCATCGACTCTCGCCCAATCCTGTGGAGGTACTCCGGCGTTGGGCGCGCAGAAACGCACGGTCCCGTCGGAACTCTCAGAAGTGTTCCTGTAGCCCCATCCGTCAGAAGGGCATGGCTCGATCGGATCATTGACCTGGCAGGTCCCGATGCGGAACTTGGCGAGATTGTTCTTGTCTTCGTCAGGAGTGTTCTCCCAAAGAGGCCAGAATCCCTCTCCCGGTAGAAATACCACCATCAGCGGCCGGTCATCTCCGAAGCCGTAATGCCTGTAGGCCGGGTCTTGGGCATATTTCTCCCAAACGAATCCGGCGACCTGGTTCCAGTATTTCATGGTCCAGGCGGCGGGATTGCCTATGAATATCAAGAACTCCATTTCCTTCTCATGGCAGACGGTGACAATGTTGTCGAGCATCTTCCCGAACTCGTTCCAAGCGGGATGGACACCTTCAAGGTGGATCGCTCCGCCCTCTCCCATCTCCCACTCCGGAGGGTTCGTGAAGTCCACGCTGACCACATTGATTCCGGCGTCCTTGACTTTTTGGAGAATGTCACGGACCTGGTCGATGTCTTTGTAGTCATGGGCCGGATTCCATTGATCCTGAACAAGGAAGGTGGAACCTGAATTCATGTTCCTGCAGCAGATCAGCAGGTGGCAGACCGGCACGGGACCTTTCTGGGTTTTCGGCCCGCATGCTGGAAGGATGATCGCGGACAAGATGGCGAGCGCGGCGAACAGGATTTTTCTCATATCGACAATCTTAATGGTTTCACGGTTTTTTACACGTTAAAGATAGCGATTATTTGGTTATATTTGTGATATTATGAGACAGTGTGACCGGCAGGGCGCACACATACATGGCTCCGGTCTGGGCACTGAAACTTGGAAAGACTGTGATGAAGGCTAAGCAAATATCAAAGCGCGGAGGTGTCGTGGGTGTCCGTTTGGGCACGGGCAGGGTGTACATTACTGGTAACGCACAACTTTTCATGGTAGGGGATATCCCTTTTGATTTGTAATGTAACTATTTATATGAGAATTATTTCCAGACTTTTTGCAGCTGGCTTTTTCCTTTCGGTACTGCTGCTGACCGCTTGTGCGGCCGAGCCTATCAAGGGCGTTATCATCACCGGCCAGAACAACCACAACTGGCCGGTCAGCCATAAGGCCATTAAAATGACTCTTGAGAATTCAGGGCTTTTCAAAATGGATTTGGCCATCTCGCCTGCGGCGGGGGAGGACATGTCCTCCTTCGATGTGGATTTCAGTAAATATGCTTTCGTTTTCCTCGACTACAATGGGGATCCTTGGCCCGAGAAGATGAACAAAGACTTCTTGGAATATGTCAAGAACGGTGGTGGTGTCGTGGTTTACCATGCGGCGGATAATGCCTTCGCCGACTGGGATGAGTACAACAAGATAATCGCCCTTGGAGGTTGGGGCGGAAGGAACGAGAAATCAGGACCTTATGTGTATTGGAAGGATGGATCGCCAGTCCGGGACACTACCGCTGGTACTGGCGGTTCCCACGGAGCAAGGCATGAGTTCATCATGAACCGGAGAGTCGCCTCTCACCCTATAATTGATGGCCTTCCGGAGCGCTGGAAGCATGCCAGCGACGAGCTTTATGACAGGATGAGAGGCCCGGGAGACATCAAGGATCTCCTTTACACGGCATATTCCCCGATGGAGAAGGGTGGATCGGGTCGTGAGGAACCCCTTGTCTTTACTGTGGAATATGGCAAAGGCAGGATATTCCACATCATGTTAGGTCATTGCGGTGACACTTTGGAGGATAATCCAGCAATGCAATGCGCTGGTTTCCAAACGCTTCTGCTTAGAGGCTCCGAATGGTGCGCCACGGGAAATGTCACTCAAAAGGTCCCCGCTGATTTCCCGACAGAGACTTCTGTCTCGCTTCGCCCTAACTATAAACAGCCATAAATCAAAATTGTATTATTTTTCGTGGCAAGATTTGCGGATTCCGGTGTTTATATAAATAGATGAAGGCCAAAGTATCAGCAATATCCAGACTCCGGATTGGGGTAGATGGCGAGGGGGTTACCACCCTTGTCGCCTTCATGCTTTGCCCTCTCGCATGTGAATATTGCCTCAATCCACAAACTCTGTCGGTCTCATATTCCCATAAAGAGTATTCTCCATCAGAACTTTATGAGGAGTTGCGCAAAGACGAGCTGTATTTCTTGGCGACGGGGGGCGGAGTGACGTTCGGTGGAGGGGAGCCTCTTTTGAACTATCAGTTTATCAATGAGTTCCGGAGCGTCTGCGGAGATCAGTGGAAGATTAATCTCGAGACTTCACTGAATGTCCCGTCATCCTTTCTTGAGACCGTCATCCCCGTGACCGATGAATATCTGATAGACATCAAGGATATGAATCCGGCCATTTACAAGAGCTACACGGGTAGGGACAATTCCTTGGTGCTGAGGAATTTGAGAATCTTGGCAGAGAGGGGACTCACTGATAAATGCGTTGTCCGGATCCCACTGATCCATGGTTACAATACTCCTGAAGATGTGGCCAGGAGTGAGTCTGAGGTGCTCGCTTTGGGTTTTGACAGAATTGATAAATTTCAATATGATATAGACTATGCGAAAAGGAAAAGAAATCTGCAAAATGCTTAAGGAGATCCGTCGCCGGATCGCTATGGAGAACGACATTGAGTTAGTCACCTCTGAGTGCCGCCACAAAGGTTCTTGTGCCGGCACCTGCCCGAAATGTGAGGCTGAGGTCGCTTATCTTGAAAGCCAGTTGGCTGCCCGCAAAAGACTTGGCAAGGTGGTGAAGGTGGTTGGCTTATCAATGGGGCTGGCTTCAATCTCCCCTGTCTTTTACACCTCTTGCCACCCCCATGATGGAGACTTGGAAGTCATTGAACTACAAGGGGATGTTATGCCCCCTGACGAAACAGAGTAGTTGTTCTGTTACTTCGCCGGACGCTTATAACCGTCATTAGTGGCGCGTTGCGACATCGTCGCGATGCGCTTTTCTGTTGACGGGTGGTCTGAGAATATTTCCGAAACGGCTGAGCTGGACGACGCTGCCTGCGTTCCAGCGGAGGCTCCACCATTGGAAAGACTCAACAGTTTCTCGAACGACATGGCCATGGCCCAAGGGTTCCTTTTGTGGGCGACCAGGAAATCGTAGCCATAATCGTCAGCCTGAGCCTCTTGTTTTCTTGAGAATTTGGCGCTCATGAGAGCCTCTCCAAGGTCTCCGAGCTGAGAAGCTGTCAGGACCGCGAGAGTGCCTCCTGTCGAAACCACGGCATCCCTTATGGCTGAGTTCCTGAGAGCCGTCTTGTACTGCTTCAGGGAATGTTTCAGAGCCACATGGCCGATCTCATGGCCAACCACTCCGAGGACCTCGTCGTCTGTCATCCTGTCGAGAAGCCCGGTGTAGATCCTGACGCTTCCGTCAGCGCAGGCGAAAGCGTTGACGTCGTTGGTCTGATAGACCTTGAAATTAAGGGGAGTGCCATCTACCTCGGTGATACCCTTGGTGAGGTTACGTACCCTTTTGACGTAGGCGTTACTCTCGGGCAGAACGGGACTCTGAGCGTCAAGCTGTGCGACGTACTGGCTGACATATGCCTTCATCTGCTCATCTGTGACAGAAGCTGCCTGGGCGATCTTGGCTCCGCTGGAAAGAAGATACGCGGGGTTGAAATATTCACCGCAGGACACCAGAAGCATGGCCGAAGCCAGCAATGTCAAAATCTTTTTCATATCAGTGTTATTTCTGTTTTTCCGTTTCAGCAAATATACTTATTTGTTTGACAATCACAAAAGATGCCATATTAGCCCTTCTTGTTTTCCGCGATAGTGAAGCCCACTGAATGGGAGTTGCCGGAATCGTCCACGACGGTGACAGAATGTTTGCCGGGGGAGGGATTGAGCCTCATTTGGTGTATGTACCTGGTCTCCCCGACATATTCATTGTCAAGATGCCAGTACACCGTGCAGTCGGGGGTCCTGTGGGCGAGATTGAAGGTCACTCCGGCGATGCTTCCGTCGAGTTGCCTCGGAATGTAGATTATGGCACCTCCTTCGGGGTAGATGAACTCCATCGGGGCATAATCATCTGAGTTGGCAGGGATGTACGGGTCGTATTCGGGATGGTGCTGGCGGTAGTACCATTCCATCGAAGGCGGGAGTATGAAGGTCTTGATCCCATCGATTGTCCTGTGGTAGGGGCAAGGTTCTGTCCTAACTGCCTTTTGCGGAAGTATCAGAGTGTCAATATGTTCGCAGCTTAGTCCTGCCAGATGACCAGATTCGTGGCAGACTTCCATAGTTATGTATTCACCAGGGGCGGGCTCCTTGAACCAGCCATTTACCGCATAGGCGCCTTCCTCATCCTTGACCGGGAGCAGGTTGAATATGTCAAACATCACCGGACCGGCCGTCCTCGCCCCGGTGAGTCCCGGGACACCTTGGCCTTGAGCGTTTCCGGCCCAGACTCCGACAGCATAGTCCGCTGTCGTGCCGACGGCCCAGGCATCCCTGAAGCCGTAGCTTGTCCCCGTCTTCCATGCTACTTTTTTAAGTGACCTGACAAGCCTCCAGTCCATCTCATCAGGGCGGTTGACCTCTTTTAACGCATCGAAGGTGTACCATAGGGAACACTTGTCTGTCAAGGGGAAACCGCTGAGTCTCTCGCCTTTACGCGAGATCTCGCGAGCAGAGGCCTGATACGAGGCTGACATCTTGGCATACATCTGGGTTATGTCAAGGAGTGTGGCTTCGCCACCGCCAAGGATTAGCGACAGGCCGTAATGAGAGGCGCTTTTGGTCAATGTAGTCAGACCGGCCTTTCGGAGAATGTCCAAAAACTTCGGCACACCGAATCTCCGGAGCATGTGGACCGATGGGACATTGAGTGAGCGAGCGAGCGCCTCCGAGGCTGGGACCGCTCCGGCGAACTCACGGTTGAAGTTCTGTGGAGAGAAACCGTTGAGGTTGATCGGTACGTCAGGCAGGAGAGTGTAGGGAAGAATCTCCCCGTCTTGGAGCAAGGAGCAGTAAAGCACTGGTTTCAGAATACTTCCCGTGCTTCTTGGGGAGCGGGCGATATCGACATCCGCACCTGGTCTTTTACGGTCCGGATCGGCGTTACCGACATAAGCGAGAATATCACCCGTCTTCACATCGGTCACAACCGCAGCCAGGTCATTTATTCCTGTGATAGAGAATTCGTCGTTCCACTGGTCGGCTATCTCTTGGACTTGCCTTTGGAGATGTATGTCGATTGTGGTGCGTACCCTCTCACCTTTTGAGATTTTGGAATAGTATTCAGTCAGGTGGCGGGCATCCATCGGAAGAGCCACCGGCTCAAGCGGAAGTGGCTCATCAAGAGCAAGTTCCAGATCAAGGTCATCCAGTTTGCCTCTCTTGTGAAGGTCTCTCAACAGGCGATTTCTTTTCGCCAGCAACCTTTCCCGGTTCCGGCCGGGATGGATGTCGGAAGGGGCGTTTGGCAAGACGGCAAGAGTCGCTGCCTCACCCCAGGACAGTTCCTCAGGAGGACGGCCGAAATATCTCCATGAAGCGGCCTCGATTCCCACTACATTTCCCCCGTATGGGGCGTGGGAGGCATAGAGGGCGAGAATCTTCTTTTTGGAAAGCCTCAATTCAAGTCTGGTGGCCAGGACTGACTCTATGATTTTTTGCCAAAACGTCCTTTCCTTTCCTCGGGAGAGGCGGATGACCTGCATGGTTATGGTGCTGCCTCCGCTGGTCACTCTGCCGGCTTTGATATTCCCGATAGCGGCTCTTACGATCGAGACGGGGTTCACACCTGGGTGATAAAGAAACCACCTGTCCTCGAATTCGATAATGGCTTCCTTGAATTTGTCGGGGACATTGTCAGATGGAGGAAACCGCCATTGGCCGTCAGAAGCGATCCTGGCTCCGAGAAGTTCCCCATTCCTGTCCTCGATGACCGTGGAGTAACAGGTCCCTTTGAACAGGTTCCTTGGCAGGCATAGGAGGTAGCCAATCAAGATGGCGGCGACCAAAATCAGGATTGGTCGCCGCACATTCTTGAATTGTACCTTCTTGCCCTTCATTTATTCAGCTGTGACCTTCGCCGTACCAGAGGCGGAGTTGGCGCTGATGTGGGCATCGTAGAGAGCCTCGCACTTGACGGAAGGAAGTGTGAACTCACCCTCGTAGGCTGCGTGCATCTTGACCTTGAAGGTCTTGCTCTTTCCTCTTGAGAGGTCGAAGTACCAGATGACGCGGTCGTCACGGATGTCGCGGTAGCTGAAGTTGCTTCTGGACTCACCCGAGCCGAACAGCCTGTCGTTGAATATCTCCCAACCGGAAGGAACTACCTCAGTCAGAGCGAGATTGGTGTAGTCCTTCATCGAACTGGTGTTTCCGACAGTGATTGTGACTGTGAAGTCGGTTCCCTGCTGGATCTGGGCGGGGTTGATAACCTTGCCGTTGGAGGAGGTGTAGGTTACGGTCATGGATAGGCCGTTGTTGCGAGCCTCGTTCTTCACTCCAAACTCGGGCACTGTGGATGTGACCAAGGTGGCGTAGATGACTCCGTCGGAAGTGTTCTTCACATCAGCCGAACCGCTCTTTGTGTCGAGGGCCAGGGTGTTGACTGACTTGGCGCTCTTCACCGGAGTGGTGTTCCCGGCCTGTGTCACCTCAGCGGAGAGGTTGCCTGTGTTGACCTTGGCTGCAAGAGCGGCCATCGACTTGGAAGCGAAAGCGCTCTCCTGGGTTGAGTACCAACCTCCTGTCATGGACTTGGCTACCTCCTGGGCGAGATCCATGGCGGAAGGAATGTCATCGATGAGCACACAGGTCTCAAGGGCGACCGCCTTGTCGCGGGTGGTGGATCCGAAGGTCCTTCCCGCGTCGGAGTATTCCGTGAAGTCAGTCCTCAAGTTGGCCACCATCTCCTTGGCGATGTTCTTCTTGCCGGCCGCGGCATAAGCGGAGGCAAGCATCCATCCTGCCTGGAGCGTCAGGTTCTCACTGCCCTTCAGGCGGTTCATCGCACCGCTCTCAGGCTCACCCTTCAGGGCGAGTGTGTAGAGCCTGTAGGCCTGCTCGAAGTCCCAAAGAGGATAATCCGGATTGGCTCGGTAGTCCTGGACGGCCTTCTTCTGGTATCTTGCCCAGCTGGCGAGTACTCCCTTGCTGACATTGAATCCACTCTGGGAGGCCATGACCATGAACTGTCCGGCCATCGAGCTGACCCAACTGTTGGCATCGGAATTACCGGGCCAGTAAGCGAAGCCGCCGCTGCCGAGCTGCCTCTGGTAGAGTTGCTGGAGAATCGTCGGGATGAGATTCTCGGCTTCTTTCTTCTTGTCATCTGGCAGCATGTCCTTGATAGAGAGGAGGGTGATACCGCGGGAGGCCAGCTGCTCGCTGCAGTCGTAGCTGTAGTCCTTCATGAACTTGAATATTCCTTCATAGTCAACTGAAGGGAAGCTGGCAAGCTCGAGTGTGGCCCACTGGTCAGGACCCTGATTGAACGGTGAGAAGCCGAAGTGTTTCGACTCACCCTTGCCGATCATCTGGCGAGTGACAGTGATTGTGGCAGGGTTGGGATTCCTGACGGAGATCTCGATTGTCTCACCGGCCTTGTGACCGTTGCCGTCGGCGGAGACGGTGACCTTGGCCACGCCCTCTCCAGTCGCCTCGAGAGCGAACTTGACGAGTTTGTCTCCCGGCTTGTCGAAGCTCACGGAGGCCTTATCGTCACCGACGAGCTTCAGAGGACCTTCGACCTTAACGGTGACATTGGCGTTCTTGACACCATCCTCGAGCGCGAACACGTTCACAGGCAGGGTGACCTTCTCGCCCGTACCGATGACTCTCGGGAGAGTCGGGAGTACCATCAGAGGCGACCTGACGGGGACGGTCTTGTCAGCGTTGCCGTATTGCGCGCCATGGGCGGCCACAAGCATGACCCTCACGCTTCCGACATACATCGGGAGGGTGATCTTATGTGTCGCTGAACCGTTCTGCAATGTGAAAGGACCTATAAACTTGACAACGGCGTTGAACCTGTTGTCCTTCTTGGCTCCGACCTGGAGACTCTCGTCACCGCCGATGCTGAACATCGGGGAGAATCGGCCGCTGTAGGCTCCGATGACATAGTCATAAAGATCCCATGTGCTGACTCCCAGAGCCTCTCTCTCGTACATCGCCTTCCAAGGATCAGGGGTCTTGAATCCGGTCAGGTCAAGCAGACCTTCGTCCACGATTGCCAGTGTGTAAGTCATCGGCTTGCCGGAGTTCTCCTTGATCTTGACCTTGAACTCTTCCTCGGGACGGAGGACGTCAGGCATCTCGATGACTGGCTCGAGGTGGGAATTCTTGTCATTGACAAGGATGGGCTGCACACCATAGAGCCTGATAGGCAGATCATTGTCAGCCCTCTCGTGAGGCTGGATCAAAGAGATGTGGATGAAGAAGTTAGGCGCCATTTCGGGGGTCACCTTGAAGGTGTAGGTCACATCGCCTTCACCGGAGGTCTTGACCCATTTCCTGGACAGGACAGCCCTGGAGTTCTCGAGGGACACCAAAGCCTGACCCTTCGCCGCGGCAGGGATATAGACCGTGACGGTCTCGCCTACGTCGTAGGACTCCTTGTCAGTGGAGAATGAGAGCATGCTCAGAGCTTCGGGATCAGCTTTGGAGGATCTTCCCCTGTAAGCCGGCCAATCGACATAGATGATGTCTCCAGCCATATGACCGCTGGTGTTGTTCTTCACGAGCACGAGGTAACGGCCCCATTCGGGATAATCCACACGGAACGGGATTGAGCTTCCATTTTTGGCGGATCTCATTGATCCGGAGGCGATCATCTCTGTGGATTTGCTGTTGACATAGGAGTCCAGACTCTCGTTGCGGCTCTCCCACCACCAGCTCCACTTGATCTTGTAGATTGAATATGAGAGGTTGTCGTTGGCCACGGAGGCTCCGTCCTTGTCAACCACCGCCACATCGATCTTGTAGTCCTTGTCAGTCTCAAGCCAGTGGCTGCCACCTTCCTCAGGAACTTTTACTCCTACATAAGAGGTGTATGGCGAATAGGGGACAGTCATAGTGTTGAAACTGATGTCTCCGCCCGGCTCCTCAACCGTCGTGACGAGGTCAGCTGTCAGCATGCCGGGAGCGTCGCCAGCCTTGGGCGTCTCAACGCTGATCCGGAGCTCTCCGTTCTGGTCGAGACGATTGTTCACGACCTCATACTCGCTGTTGTAGTATCTGGTCATAGGAGCAGTGAAACGGTAGCCCTCAAATCCCTTGAATGATGAAGGGCCCTGACGCAGGGTCATGTTCACCTTGGCGTTCAGGCCAGAGGCGGGCGGACCGGTCAACCAGTTGGAAGCCAAGAAGATAGGAAGCCTGCTTCCGCCTTGGATCGCACCTTCTCCAAGATCGAGATTGATCTTCAGCCTGTTAGGCTTGACACTCTCAATATTCAATGACTTATGGAAGGATGCGCCACCGATCTTGAAGTAGGCGTTCCATGTTCCGGTCGGGTCCTCCTGCTTGGTGGGAATATTGAACACATAGAAGCCGTCCTTGCCATTGCCGTTGACATTCTTGGCATAGAAACGTCCTTCAGGTGTGTAAAGTTCCATGATGGCCGGATGGCTGTCAGGTATCTTATCTTCCTTGTCCTCCAGGATCAGACTGACATGGAGAGTGTCTCCTGGTCTCCAAACGCCCCTTTCACCATAGATAAAGGCTTTGAGTCCCTTGTCCAGAACCTTGCCGCCAACATCGAATCGGCTGAGGGTCTTCTCGTCTCCGGCTGAGACTTTGAGGTAGCTTGTCGCGCCGCCTCTCTTCGCCACCACAGCGAAAGGTTTTCCAGAGAGTGACACCTCTGCCATTCCGTCAGTGCCGGTCTTCGCGTAACCGATCTCCTTGAGCTGGTAGCTGTAAACATAGAGTTCGGCATTGAATACCGGCTCAGCGGAGATGATGTCGCTGACGCTGACCCAAATCTTGTCACCGTCAGCGTATTTAGCTATGACTCCGAGGTTGGAGGTAAGGAGATTGATACTGGGGAACCTGCTCTCCTCCATGTAGTAAGTGGGTTTCATCGGGTTTTCCCGATCTTCCCACTCATATTCATCCCAATCGTAGTAAGACTCGTAGAACCACGGGGAAGGAGTGTCCCAAGCCGTGAAGTCCTCGTCCGAGCCGTTCTCTGAATATAAACTCACCAGCTCATTCGTGGGTGTGCCACTCTTGAACTCAACGGATTTGCCGTAAACGGAATAGTCCTGCTTGAAAGAAATGCTTATCCTGTAGATGGCACCGGCCTCCTGCTTGAAGAGTCCGGAAAGATCGACGCTGTAGTCCTGCCACTTGTGGAGATTCTTGGAAGGATCCGAATCGAGGCGGACGCATCTCTTGTAAACAAGTCTTCCGCTGCGTCTCAATGAGTTATCTCCGTCCAAGTCATTTTCCTGGAGGAACATCAGCACGTTATCCTCGTAGATCTGTATGACCTTGATATCCACGGCGTTGAGGTTGACCGCCTTGAAGGGGAGGATCAACTCTTTTGAGTTGGGGAGGATGTTCCCTGAGAGAGGAATCTCGACAGCGGGTTTCTCCTCAGCGGCGGTGAAAGACTTGGTGAAGTTCTGTCCGAGGGCGGCTCCGTCGAAACTCTTCACATTGCCGGCGACGGTGAGGGTGATGGGTCCGTCCTCGGGATTCTCGTAGAAGACTTTGACCCTGGAATTGTCGGATTGGATGTAATACCTTCCGACTCCGTCCAAAGTGAAAAGCCCCGAGTTGTCCGCGACGTCCTGTACCGGATTGGAGAAGAACACGTTGATGTACGGATCCTCAGCCTCGACTCTCTCTGCGCTAACAATCTTAAATCCGGACATCGACGGAATCGTGGTCTCGATCTTGGAGTCCGTCACGAACCCGGTGTCTCCGGATTTCATAGTGATTTTCAGATTGTTATCCCTGTCGTTCCTGGTCAGCCCGACCACATCGAAGTGGTAGTTGAGCTGGTCCTGACCGGCAGTGACAGTCAGCTCTCCGGAACGGTCGGAATACTCATAGCTGATCATCTTGCGGACTTTCTCGATGGGAAGCTCCTCCGTCAGGGCGATAGTTCCGCTGACGCTTGCCTTGTCGGGCGATGCCGGAGTGATTGTGATGTCATCCAACGAGAGGACAGCCTCTTTGATTGCCACTAAGAAGTTGAAAGTGAACTTGTTGAACTTGGAAGACCCTACTTTCTGGATCTTGTCCAGACGGAGCTTTCCGGTGTATGCCTGTCCAGGCTTCAGGGCTCCTGCCTCGGGAATGAACTCGATGGTGTTCTGGGATAACCATCTTGCTGTTCCTTTGATGGAAGGGGTGAAAGTGAGCACACCTTCCTTGATGTCCGCTCCGGGAGTGACATCGTGGATGTCCGAGGTCAGTTCCACACGGATCGTGGACCTGTCGGAGATGATACCACCGGTGTACGCTTTGATGAATGTGGCGAATTCCGTGCTTTGCCCCTTGCTCTTTCCGAAGCGGCTGCAGGATGGCGCCATGGCCGCCACCGCGGCCAGCAACAAGATGGCCATTATGGCCTTTACTGATTTCTTCATAAGTCAGAGAGTTTATAACCTCAAATATATATATTATTTCTGAATATTCATAAAAAGTGCTCCCTATTCTGGCCAAAAATGGGGCGGGT
>OMQO01000076.1 GCA_900313275.1 uncultured Bacteroidales bacterium | reverse complement strand
TGTCTAGTCCTAGTTCGTTACGTACTTCATCCCGTGTTTTGATACCAAGCCCGACTAGTATTTGTGCTACCTGTGCATCGTAGAGTTCATCGATAACATCCATCTGATTATAATGGAATCGTTCGGTGAATCCGTGTTCTTTGAGGCAGTTGTTGAAAGCGTTTTCTATCATTACTGCTTCTCCCTCAAATGTTATTTTCCAGTCTTTCTTCTGACTGTCACCGGACCCACTTCCCAAGTTTGCTGTTTCTATTTTTCCGTAGAGTTGTGGTGGTACTCCATACGTTCGTATGATACCGTCCTCTGCGAATCCTAGGAGTTGTAGGTAGTTCATGTCCCTGTTGGTGTGGGTGGTGTGTTGTACGGTTGCTCCACGTACTGCTAGTATCCGACCGTTTTGTTCTCTTCGTTCTGCTTGTAGCCGGTTCATCTCTGCTTGTGCACTACGTATGTTCACATCACTATCAAAGCTCAATATGAGGTTGGGGTCCAATCCGTCATTACTGAGGATGTCGTTATTGTAGCGTAGTGCGTTTTTGAACAAGGCCACGTAGTCACTTGCTATCCGAAGTTTGCATCGTCCCCATGGGCTTTTTTCTCGGCGATTGTCTGGTTGTAGGCGTCAATCACCGCGGTGCCCTGCGCCAGGCGGGCTTTAAGGTCCGCAAGCTCGTTCTCAAGAGTCTCGACTTCCGCAGGCAGCTCACCACGGAGCTGGACGATCTTGTCAATGGCAGAATCAGCCTCCTGCAGGGCATAAAGGGTCTTCAGCTTTTCCTCGACACTGATCTCGGAATCAGCAAAACTCTTCTGTAGGGAAACGAAGGTCTCCCTCTGGTCTATTGGTGTCTCGACTTTCTTGATTTTCTTAGTTGCCATAGTAGCTTATGAAATCTGACTAATAATAAAAAACCGGATTGCTCGCCCCAAGCTTGGCGCTGGTACGGACTGCAAAGGTAGGAAATTTTTTCTTTAACAGAGAAAATAAAACATCGCAAATTGCCACTTCCCCTTCGAAATGGCCTATATCAATGACCATAAAGCCTTTAGGTGTGAAGAAATGGTGGTACGAGATGTCCCCGCATAGGTAGGCCTGCGCCTCTGAGGCCATGGCTTTGCCGATAAGCGAGGATCCGGAGCCACCGCAGACCGCCACCCTGCTCACAGGGATGTCCAGCGGACGGGAGCAACGGGCTATGGAAAGCCCGAGGCGGGACTTCACATATTGGATAAATACCTCAGAGGACATCTGTTCGGGAAGATCACCCACGGCACCAAGGCCTACACCCTCAGTTTCCTCATCCAATACCTGGACATTTACCAGTCCGAGACGCTTTGCCATCGTCCCACTGACTCCCGCAATCACCTTGTCCGCAGTGGTGTGGGCCGCATAGACGGCAATCCCCCCAGAGACAGCCTTTATCACAGCCAGCCCAACAGGATCATCAGGACTGATATTCTTAAGACCTCCGAATATTAGAGGATGATGAGTGACCACCATGTCAGCTCCACATTGGAGCGCCTCGTCAATCAGCTCAGGAGTGCAATCGAAGCCGACCAGCACGCCATGTACCTCTTGGTCCGGAGAACCTACAAGCAACCCGCTGTTATCCCAACTCTCCTGGATGGAGAGAGGTGCCAACTCTTCAATCGCGGACGTTATGTCCCTTACTCTCATAACGCTTTCTTGACAGCGACCAACTGCTTCCTGATCTCCTTCAGGCTATCCAGGACCTTGACCTTGCCTTCGATCTTCTTCCGATCTGCGGCAAGTTTCTTGGAAGCCCCTTCCAAAGTCATTCCTTGCTCTTTGACCAGAAGGTGGACCTGCTTCAAGCATTCAAGGTCCTCAGCGGTGTAGAGACGGTTACCCTTGGCGTTCCTTTTAGGCTTGATATACTTCGGGAAGGAGTTGGACCAGAACCTGACTAGGGAAGCATTCTCCCCCAGGATCTCGGAAACCTCTCCGATAGTGTAATATAATTTATCCATATCTCGTTGTGTGTTAATCCATTGACTGGCCAGTGTTGGAGGACATGAAAAGCATCCACATATAGTCATCAGGAGTGACCGAAGCGAACATGTAGTTAAGTGGATCCACCCTCAAAGAGTCTTTTCTAACCTCGAAATGGAGATGAGGAGCGAAGGAGTTGCCAGACATTCCCACCTGGCCTATCTGTTTGCCTCTCACCACCTTCTGTCCCCTGCTCACCCTAGTGTTCTCCAAGTGGGCATAACTGGTCACATAGCCATTGGCGTGGCTTATCGCAACCACATTGCCTAGCCCTTTGGAGGAATGATCGACATACCTCACTACCCCATCAGCGGCCGCATATACAGGCTCACCTTGCTGCGAGATCAAATCCAGGCCGCCGTGGTAAGCGGGAACCTTGTAGAAAGGGTTTATCTTCTGCCCGACGGAAGCTCCGGTCCTAGCATACGAGAAATCCCCAAGCGGATTTGTGAGTGGCGGAAGAGACTTCACTCCACCGCTGTCGAGAGCGGCCATCACCCGCTGGAAATTTGCCTCGATCCTTCCGGAAGCATCCTCAAGCAACTCCAGCTTCTTCCCGACATATTCCATAATGTCCTTATCCTCAACGGAATCAATAACCGAGAGGAACCCTTCCGGGTAAACGGTTCCAAGATCAGGAGCATCGGAATTGAATATCTGGCGGTAGATGTTCTCGTCCTTGACCTTCAGCCCTTCCAGCACGTCCCCGATCAATTCTTCTTTCTGGAGCATCTCTGAATACGCGTTCTTGTACATCTGGATGTCCCGCTTCAGCTTGCGCTCGGAGTCGGTGTTCACGATCAGGGAGAAGATGACATAATACACCACGGCCAGGGAAGCTGTCACCAGAAAGTACCCGAGAGCCTTTTTTGTCACTGACCAGACGGTACGGGTGACCTTCCGGAACTCCATCCGGGTCTTGTCGAAGACGTATTTCTCCTTGGCGGCCATAAACTATCTGCGAGTCACACTGAAAGAGCGCCTGACAGGTGCGGAGGTGTTCTCTTCCCCATGCCTGTCGATCATGGCAAGATATTCCTGCTTTGACATCGACAGGTCGAAATAGTTCGTCGGATTGACTCTTTCTCCCTTGTAGAAGACTTCATAATGGAGATGCGGTCCGCTGGCCCTTCCAGACTGCCCGCTCTCTCCGATCCTGTCACCTCGCTTAACCTTCATACCCTCAATCACGGAAATGGAATTGAGATGGGCGTAGCGGGTCTTATAACCGAAACCATGGTCGATGTCCACACAGTTTCCGTAACCGAAAAAATCAAACTCGACCGCCTCGACGACACCATCGCCTGTGGCGAAAACAGGATTGCCGATCTTCATGGCCAAATCGACTCCGGTGTGGAGTTTTGAGATTCCGGTGAAGGGATCGGTCCTGTAACCGAATGGGCTCGTTAGGGAGTACTTGGAAGGATCCGGGATGATTGGAGGCACCGCGGGAATGCATGACGCCATGTCGCCGGCGGTCTTGGACACGGCGGCCACCTCGTCGAATGACTTGCTCTGGACATATGTCATCCTTGTCAACCTATCCAACCTCAAGAGCGTGTTCTTCAACGCGTTAGTCGGCTCTATTCCATCCAGGTACGCATATTTGTCAACACCTCCGATCCCGGCGGTCCTGACAGGATCAGGAATCTCGTTCATACCGAATATTGACCTGTAGATGTCATCGTCCCTTATCTCGAGAGCTTCCAAACTGCCTTCATAACGGTCCAGGCGGGAGTTTATCAAAGCCACCCGGGCATCCCAGCGTGCCTTTTCCGCCTTGAGCATGGCAGTCTTAGGCAGGTCTATCCCGAGAACCGAGGTGAAGACCCACAGATAAAGTACCGACAGTGCCAAACTGCCGGCGACAAGAAGGAGTCCCTTCAGCAATCTCGACTTCAAGGACACATCCTTGATCTCGTAGAGAAGGGTCTCCGAATTGAGAATATATTTTCTCATACCCCGCGAATATACCTTTTTTTGCTATAAATCTCCAAATTTGTTATAATTTTGCCATTTCCGTGCCAAAAATGGAAATATCAGAGATGAACACAGCCAAAGAGATAAGACAAAGATTCCTGGATTTCTTCGAGTCCAAGGGACATACGGTGGTGCCTTCGGCCCCCATGGTGGTGAAAAACGACCCTACCCTTATGTTTACGAACGCTGGTATGAACCAGTTCAAGGACATCTTCCTGGGCAACTCAGCCCCTAAGACGAAAAGGGCCACCGATTCACAAAAATGCCTCAGAGTCAGCGGAAAACACAATGACTTGGAGGCGGTTGGCCATGATGGTCGTCACCACACCATGTTCGAGATGCTCGGCAACTGGAGTTTCGGTGACTATTTCAAAGAGGAGGCCATCTCCTGGGCTTGGGAGCTTTTGACCGAAGTTTACAAGATTGACAAGTCGAAACTATACGCCACGGTGTTCGAAGGCTCCGCGGAAGACGGGACCGAGATGGACTCCGAAGCCCTCGAGGCCTGGAAGAAGCATCTTCCGGAAGACCATATAATATATGGTAACAAGCATGACAACTTCTGGGAGATGGGCGACACCGGTCCATGCGGCCCTTCCAGCGAGATCCACATCGACCTGAGGACCGATGAGGAGATCGCCAAAGTCCCCGGCAGGGACATGGTCAACACCGACAACGACCAGGTCATCGAGATATGGAACCTTGTGTTCATGCAGTACAACAGGAAGGCCGACGGCTCTCTGGAGCCCCTTCCCGCCAAGAACATAGACACCGGAATGGGCTTCGAGAGGCTCTGCATGGTGCTTCAAGGCAAGACCAGCAACTACGACACCGACATATTCTCCGGCATGATCGCCGAGATTGAGAGGCTCTCCGGCCATGAGTATCACGAAAGCGCCAAGACAGAGGTCGCTATGAGAGTCATCGCTGACCACATCCGCGCGATAGCTTTCTCGATAGCTGACGGTCAGCTGCCTTCAAACGTCAAAGCCGGCTATGTCATCCGCAGGATCCTGCGTAGGGCCGTCCGTTACGGCTACACCTTCCTTGGATTCGAGGAGCCCTTCCTTTGCGCCCTTGTCCCGCAGTTAATCAAGGACATGGGAGAGGCCTATCCCGAACTCGAGAAACAGCGTAAGCTCATAGAGAGCGTCATCCGTGAGGAGGAGCTTTCCTTCCTCAGGACCCTGGACCGCGGAATCCGCATGATGGACGACTACATGGCGAAGAATGCGGACACCAAGTCGATCCCCGGAGTCGATGCCTTCATCCTCTACGACACTTATGGATTCCCGATCGACCTTACCAGCTTGATCGCTGCCGAGAACGGCTACACGGTTGACATGGACAGCTTCAATGTTGAGCTCCAAAAACAGAAAGAGAGGGCCCGCAACGCCACCGCCAACGAGTTCGGAGACTGGACCGTCTATGTCGAAGGAGAAGAGGAGGAATTCCTCGGCTACGACAACTTGGAACTCTCTGGAGTACGTCTTCTCAAGAGCCGTGTGGTCAAGCAGAAGAACAAGACCATGATCCAACTGGTCTTCGACAAGACTCCATTCTACGCCGAGATGGGAGGACAGGTCGGTGACACTGGCGTGGCAGTGTCCGCCAGCGGGGAGGAAATCCATATCCTCAACACAGTCAAAGAGAACAACTTGACCGTTCACATCGCTGAGCGTGTGCCCGAGGATTGCGAAGGAGAGTTCATCCTTAAAGTCGATGGAGAGAGACGCCTTAAGATAGCGGCCAACCATACCGCCACCCACCTTCTGGACAATGCCTTGAGGCAAGTTTTGGGAACCCATGTGGAGCAGAAAGGATCATTCGTGGGTCCGGACTACTTCAGATTCGACTTCTCACATTTCGCCAAGGTGACCGATGAGGAGCTCCGCAAGGTTGAGCATATCGTCAACTCTATGATCCGCAACGACTTCCACCTTGAAGAGAAGAGGGATGCGACCATGGACGAGGCTCTCGGGATGGGTGCGATCGCTCTCTTCGGCGAGAAATACGGCGACAAAGTCAGGGTTGTCAAATTCGGCCCCTCTATCGAGCTTTGCGGCGGAACCCACGCTTCCTCCACCGGCAGGATCGGTTTCTTCAAGATTGTTTCCGAATCGGCCATAGCCGCGGGAGTCAGAAGGATTGAGGCTCTGACTGGGGAGGCGGCTGAGAACCTGCTAGACACAGTCTCAGACACTCTCAAAGGTATCCGGGAGATGTTCAACAATGTTCCTGATGTGACCGCGGCCATCACCAAAATGCTCTCCGAGAACACCGACGCCAGGAAGAAGCTCGAGGAATATGCCAAAGCCAAGGCCGCTGAGTTTGCCAAGAAGCTTGCTGACAACTCCGAGAAGATTAATGGTATAAATATTGCCACGTTCAACTGCGACACGGATCCCGCGATGTTCCGTGAAGCCGCGTCGATGTTGCAAAAGGAAGTGACGAATTTCGCCCTTGCGGCGGCCTATGAGCATGACGGTAAGCCTCAGCTTCTGCTGATGTATTCCGCGGACCTTGTCGCTGCCGGCCACAACGCTTCGGTTGACATCAAAGAGGCCGCCAAGCTCATCCAGGGCGGAGGTGGCGGTCAGCCTTTCCTCGCCACTGCTGGCGGAAGGAACACCGTAGCCCTGAAAGAGGCGCTTGACAAGTTGGTGGAGATCGCCACTCGCTAAGCCCACACCCAATCCCTTGAAAGGATGAAGAGACTCGACAGATTCATATTGACTTCGTTCATAGGACCATTTTTCTTGATCCTATTCGTGGTCATCTTCATCCTTATGATGCAAACCCTTTGGGTGTACATCGATGAGTTGGTCGGAAAGGGATTGGATTTCAGGGTCATAGCCGAGTTCCTCTTCTGGGGAAGTTGCACTATTCTCCCTCTCGCCCTCCCTCTCGCCACCCTGCTCGCCTCAATGATGACCATAGGCAGCATGGGCGAGAACAACGAGCTGATCGCCCTCAAGGCCGCCGGTGTTTCTGTGGCCAGGGTCATGGCCCCGGTCATGATCGCTTCCATATTCATCAGCATCGGCACCTATTTCGTTATCAATGAGCTGGTTCCGGTTTCATACAACCAAATCTACACCCTCCGTGACGACATAAAGAGGACCAAGAACGAGATCAAGATTCCTGACGGAGTCTTCTATGATGGTGTGGACGGCTATGTCCTGAGAGTCGAAAAGACCGATCCGGACGGAATGATGAATGGCGTCATGCTATATGACCACCACGGGAAAGGCAACACAAGGCTCACCATAGCCGATTCCGCCGAGATACGCCTGTCAAAGGACAAGTCGTACCTCACAATAAAGATGTACGACGGCATCAACTATCAGGAAACCAACGAGAAAGCCTACAGGGACACCTCGCTGCAACTCCAGAAGATCAACTTCTCCAAACAGGAAATGGTTGTGGCGCTGGAAAACTACGCCTTCCAGAAATCCGACAGCGCCCGTTTCGGTGACCAGGTCAAGACTCTCCCCCATTGGAAGCTTAAAGAAAACAAAGAGAGGCTGATGAACGAGCGGGACAGCGTGAATGCCATGCAGTTGATGACCACCGCCGCGTCGTACTTGTTCACCATGAGGAATCAACTTGACACGATTTCTTCCGGAATAACCAGGAATTTCGAGGACAAGAACTTCATGGTTTTCGCCGATGACAACGCCACCGCCTCGGCCATCGAGCGAGCTACCGGAATGGCTAGCCAGTTCCAGACCAACCTCCAGAGCTATGAATATGGCGCCTACGACTACACGGTGAAGCTCCGCCAGACTTTCCTTGAATTCCTCAGGAGATACGGTCAGGCCATAGCTTGTTTCATCATGTTCTTCATTGGCGCTCCGCTCGGGGCTCTGATCCGCAAGGGAGGTCTTGGTGTCTCGGCCATCGTGGCCATTCTCATGTTTGTCCTCTACTGGATTGTGGACATCACTGGAGTCAAGTTGGCCAAGGATGGAAGCGTCAGCGCGTGGGTGGGCGCTTTCGCCTCATCGGTGGTGATGCTATCTATAGGCATATATCTGACTTCCAAGGCAATACATGACACTGACATGTCTAACCTCGACTCGATAAAGAACTGGTGGCGAAGGCTCAAGAGCACCGTTTTGGGTTTCTTCAGGAAGACCAGAATTGTTTACATGGGCACACCAGAGTTTGCTGTCGCACCCTTGAAGGCGCTGCTGGACAATAAACAAAAGGTGGTGGCCGTTGTGACAGTCGCCGACAAACCCAGCGGAAGGGGTCAGAAAGTGAATGAGAGCGCTGTCAAGAAGTTCGCGGTTGAGAATGGCATCCCGGTTCTTCAGCCTGTTAAGTTAAGAGATCCGGAATTCCTGGCCCAATTGAAGGCACTTAAGGCTGATTTGTTTGTCGTGGTCGCCTTCAGGATGCTTCCCGAGGAGGTTTGGAGCATGCCGAAGCTTGGAACATTCAATCTCCACGCCTCGTTGTTGCCTCAATATCGCGGCGCCGCTCCTATCAACTGGGCCATCATCAACGGCGAGTCCAGGACAGGAGTCACTACCTTCATGATTGACAAACAGATAGACACCGGAGGCATTATACTTCGCCAAGACATTCTGATCGGCAAGGATGAGACTGCCGGGGAGATCCATGACAAGTTGATGGAGATCGGGGCGGATATGGTTGTCCAGACCACCCAGGGATTGATTGACAGGAATGTTGACACGAGGGTACAGAAGAGTTTCATCCAGGGTTCCGAGGTTCTGAAGCCGGCGCCGAAGCTCACCAGGGAGCTATGCCATATCGATTGGGACGACTCCACTAAACAGGTTTACAACCTCATCCGCGGCCTCAGTCCTTATCCTGCCGCCTATACCGAGCTCGTCAAAGACGGTTCCGCTCCCATCCAGCTCAAGATCTACTCCGCCGAGCCCGTTGATCCTGTCATCCTGAGCGGTGTCCTGAGCCTGCCGAAGGGCGGAGCGAAGGATCTTGTCACCAAGCCGTCAGGCAAGATTGTCTCTGATGGGAAGTCGTATCTGTGGATAACGACGAAGGATGGGGCTATATCACTGAAAGAAGTGCAGTTAGCCGGGAAGAAGAGGATGGGCATCGAGGCGTTCCTGCTGGGATTCAGAGATCCCGAAACCTATTCCACCACACCCGGAACCTCCAAAGCTGAAATCGACAAGACCAAAGTCAGCCAATGAGCACCGCTGTTATCATAGGAGGCGGAGAGTTTCCTAAGAAGCCTTACCCCAGAGAGCTTATCCGCAGTGCGGACATCATCGTCTGCTGTGACGGCAATGCCCTAAAAGCCTTCCTACGCCACCGCAAGGCCATTTTCGGAAATGACACACGGAAACCGGACGCCATCACCTTGTGTTCCTGAAGGAATATGCCAAACAGCTCATTAAAGTCGAGGAGCAGGACGATAACGACCAGACCAAGGCAATGTGCCACATTCTGGAGCACTACCCCGAGGTGGACTGCATCCACATTCTTGCAGCCACCGGAAAGCGGGAGGACCACACCATCGGCAACCTGGGGCTGCTGATGGAGTATGCGAGGAGATGGCCTGTAGCCACCGGCCATGACGGGGAAAGTGTCATGCCCGGCCAGACCGGGTATCCCGAGGTGGACATGGTCTCCGACTATTCCACGGCATTCACCGTCACAGACACTTGCGACCTCATTCTCGGCAAAGGGCGGCGAATCTCTATTTTCAGCCCAGACAACTCATTGAATATCAAATCACAAGGCCTTGTTTGGCCCACAGACGAGGTTGTCTTTGACAATTGGTGGCCCGCTACCCTCAACCGGACCTCGGAAGATTTGGTCCATCTTGAGTTTTCTCATAAATCATTGGTACTCATCATCACAGATTAACCATTTTTGATTATATTTGTCAAATAGGACAAAAATCTAATCAAAATGCTAAAAAAAATAAGAGTCACTTTGGCGGTCCTCTTCTTTGTGGCCGTCACCCTGCTCTTCCTTGATTTCTCGGGAGCCATACACCACTGGCTGGGATGGGTCGCGAAGATCCAGTTCCTCCCTGCCGTCTTGGCCCTTAATCTTGTGGTAATCATCGCCTTACTGGTCTTGACCATTCTCTTCGGAAGGGTCTATTGTTCGGTAATATGCCCTCTCGGAGTGTTCCAAGACGGTGTGGCCAACTTGAGCAAAAAGGGAAAGAAAGGTAAGTATTCATATTCCAAGGAGTTGAAGTGGCTCCGCTATGGGGTGTGGGTTGTATTTGTGATCGCCTTGATCGCTGGTGTGAACGCGCTTGTGGCGCTTCTCGCACCTTACAGCGCATGGGGAAGAATCGTCCAGAACCTTCTCGCTCCAGTGTGGCAATGGGGCAACAACTTGCTGGCCTCCATCGCGGAGAAGCATGAGAGCTACGCTTTCTACACCAAGGAAGTCTGGCTTAAGAGCCTGCCAACTTTCCTAGTCGCCATCGCCACACTTGTGGCAGTGGTTGTACTAGCATGGAAGAACGGCAGAACTTACTGCAACACAATCTGTCCCGTTGGAACGACATTGAGTTTCTTTTCCCGTTTCGCTGCCTTCCGCCCTGTGATAGACGCTTCGAAGTGCAAGAAATGCCATATTTGCGAGCATAAGTGCAAGGCGGCGTGCATCGACATTGACGGTGGCAAGAAGATAGACTACAGCCGTTGCGTGGACTGCTTCAATTGCATCGACAACTGCAAGTTCGACGCTCTCCACTACCGTTTCGCCTGGACTTCGTCTGAGGGTACTCCGGCCAGAGAGACCTCTGCCACCCTCGGCACGATAAGAGGGGGGACCGCGAGCAATGCGAGCGGTGGGGCCGAGCGAAGCGAGGCGGTCGAGCGGCCGGAGGTACCCTCAGACGGGAACTCCGCTCCTACGGACAAGACGAGAAGGGCATTCCTCGT
The DNA here is from genome assembly GCA_900313275.1 of uncultured Bacteroidales bacterium. GTDB lineage: Bacteria > Bacteroidota > Bacteroidia > Bacteroidales > UBA932 > Cryptobacteroides. Next base: position 250 of record OMQO01000076.1, on the reverse strand, counting down.
TGGAAGTGCCTTGGCTTTAGGTGGTTCCGCATTGTCAAGCGTCAAAGCGCTGGCGCAGAATGAGACCGATGAGCCTGTCAAGATCGAGGGCGAAGGCGGATTTGCGGACATAGTCCCCAAGGTCGCCCCCAAACGCACTGTCGCCATCACCCCCTTCGGCTCTGAAAGTGTAAAATCTTTCTACAGCCATTGCACTGCCTGCCAACTATGCGTGGCAGTCTGCCCCAACAACGTACTGCGCCCCTCAAAG
>OMQO01000170.1 GCA_900313275.1 uncultured Bacteroidales bacterium | reverse complement strand
GAGGAGAATTTCCGCGAAGATGCGTACTTTATGCTCCTTTTTCTTGATGGTGATACACATGTAATAGCGCCTTTTCTCTCTATCTAGGTTTTCTCATCTTAGACTCAACAAATCGGCTTGCCGAAGACCGCATGCAATATCGAATCAGACGGCCTTCTTGACCTCACCATCTTTGATCGGGGCGAACTTGATCGACTCAATTCCTTCGCTGGACAGTCTCTCCCGCTTGAAAGTATGATTCCACTTGATTCCTTCAATCTCCTCGGTGGGATCGAAGTATATCATGTGGTCTACATAAGCGATTCGCAATAGCCTCTTGATGTTTTTGAGATAACCGGAGGCCGTATTGTTTGAATAGCGGCGGCCGTCGGCTTTCTTGGACTTCAGGAGATATTTCCTGTAAGCAGTCATGAATGCGACGGAGACATCTCCGAACCTGCATGAGTCGTTGCAAAACGTGAACATCGATTGCATAGATAAGATTTCCCTGGATTGGGACGCGAGTCATAGGTCAGTTTGAAAGCACATCTTCAAGAAGCAACTCAAAGTTACCCAAGAAGTCAGGTAGAGATTCCTGCTTATTTTCAGAGTAATCTGTCACATAAATTGTTACATCTAAATAGAAAAATCCATTTCAGAACACTCTAGAATGGATTTTCGTGGAGATGGGCGGAATAGTTGTCAACGCGGGAATATATCTGGTCACGACATATCAGGCTCTTCGACCCTTCGACAAGCTCAGGGACCTGCAGGGACCGGAGACATTACGTTTGTACATCAAGGCCTTCTCCCGTAAGATCACCCCGATCAGCCTCACCATCGTGTCAACCATCCTTGGCCTTATGCCGTTCCTCTCCGACGGCCCCGAGGAAGTCTTCTGGTTCGACTTCGCAATCGGCACCATCGCCGGCATGGCCTTCTCCGTGATAGCCATCATACTCGTTCTCCCTGTTTTTACTCTAAGGAGAAGTTGATGGGAGTTTTATAGAGGGATAATCACCACCACCTTTGTATCAGGACACTGGAATCTCGTGGATCCGGTTTCATGGTAAAAGGACGTTCCTCTTTTCCTCTTGAGAGGTCATGAAGGAGGAGCAGAGCATTTATAGGAACATTATCAAAAGATAGAGAGTTTCCTTCCGCGACTTTACGTCCGAGAGGACACCAGCTTCCATTCGACCAATACACTAACTCATAAACATCTCCCGGACGGATATTGTTGTCATCATTGCGGGGTAAATACTTTATAGTGGCTATGTCTACGGGTTTCCCGAAATCCATTCCGGTCCATGGATTGGCGATTGAGCGTGGCATATCATAATAGGTGAGTGGGTCTCCATCAAAGACTGAATACTTGTTGGTCGTCGTGTCATTTACATTGTATGAACCATCAGTGCCGATGACCTTCCCCGTAACACGTTCCCTGTCTTTCCCATAGAATTCAACCTCGGCAATATTCCCCAGGCCATCTTTTGGAGATACATAGCGCCAATACTGATATGCCTTTGAAGGGTTCAAGGATACGGAGTCCCATGAGTTTCGCCATCCCGAGACCGTATGAATGAGCTCGCAGTCTCTGAACGTCTCATCGTTGGATCCTTCAAACCTGCCGCCTATAACCCTTCCGGCATACATGTGCATGCGTTGCGACAAAAAGTACTTCCGGGTAAGAACTATATTACACGACTCATCCGTGGATGTTGATATAGTATGCTTATCCCCCTTAATATCAATAATAAAAGGGTCACCAATTGCTTGTATACCGTTATCATCACAGATCACAGGGAGATACAAAATATCCTTCCCTATATCTCTGAAATGGTAGCCACCAATAGCACGGCGGCCGAAGCATACGGGCTTCCATTCTTTGTCGTCAAACACCGCAAGGTATGCGTACTTGTGCTTTAGTCGCCACCCTCGTACCTTGATGTCCACGGTTCTCATATATTCCCGGGTGACATCCTTCAGGAAGATGTTGGTGAAAAATGGGGGGACAATTCTTTCTCTTTTATTGAGCCTTATTAGCTCTTTGTTCTGTGCGTAAGTTCTCCTGTAGACTTTTGACATCCTCTGGTCTGGTTTATGCAACACGTCAGGATCCACGTCACATCCGCCGAATGATATGTTATGGCCAGAGCTTGAGATCAAGACATTCCATGTATGGCCCAAGGACCTGAATGGCCATTGAGGAGTCAAGTCCTCAAGTACAGGAATACCAAGGCTGCGCATGATGACTAAAGCGATGTCCGCGAAATGATCGCACTCTCCATATGGGATCTTGAGCATACTTGATTGGGAAAGAGCTCTAACGGTCCCTTTGGGTACATCGTCACGCCCATATCTGTCTCTTAGATAACCGTTCAGATATTTGCACGCCCAAAATGGAGAATGATCCATGTCCGAGGAATACCGATAACTCTCCAAGGTCTCAAAGACGTCCTCGTCCAATAGAGCCTTTGCTTTACTTCGCCAGTCTTCGTGCTTATACCCGTTGAAAATAGTGTAGGGTAAAAGCGTCTCGCGGAACTCTTCGAAGTCAAGATGACCAGCCCAAGGTCCGTTTATCCACAACTCAAAAGCGGCGTCAATGTTGGAAATCAGAAAACCGGCCGTCACGGATTCCAGATCCGGTGTCCTATCAAAAGAAGATATTGGATAGAGTCGAAGAAGGCTGTCTACCTTTATCTGAATCCTGCGGCTGTCGTAATAGGGATTCTCATAGGCGGAGGAGTCCAATAGCGAGTCCAGCTGTCGGGAAAACGATTGAGCTAAGGCGCCTGTGTATGTGTAATGCCCTGGCATGTTTTTTATCAGGTAACATGCGGCTCTGCGTTTCAAGGGTTCATCCTTATAGTGCCTGATCACCGCTCTAAGTTCCCCCGCATTCTCCCGAGCGCTCCTGATTGTCATGAAGACACGGATACTCTCAACACTACGGCATTGTGTTAAGATGGGTAAACATAACAATATGACCTTGAACAAAACTTGCTTCATGGCTGGGCAATCCCTACTATATAGTCCTTCGGGACAAGTCCGATATATCGGCTATCTTTGGAGTTAAGTACATTGTCGCCGGCGAAAAAATAGTAATCATTCTTGAAAGTATATGAATCCGTCATTTGACCATTCACATACACGGCGCCATCCAACACACTTGGCTTCTCTCCGCTTTCGTATTCTATCAGTCGGTCGTAGATACGCGCGGATAAAGAGTCAAGTTTTATCTCGTCACCTTTACCTGGAACGTACAAGGGACCCATGTGCTTGATATTCCACCCCAGCGTTTCAACCCAAGGATATACTGGATAAATCGCCCCCATCATTCTTAATTGGGAGTCTGACATTGAGGCGACTACCTGTTGGTATTGATCTGGTATTTTTGTTTTATGCCCAGAAGAATTGACGTAAAAGCCATTTGTGACGGATAACGTGTCTCCGGGACAGGCAACGCATCGTTTGACATATACCCGATTGATGATAAAACCGATTCTGTCCCCATAACGCTCGTAAGGGTCATTGAAAACCGCTATGTCACCAGTGCGTAGTCCTCTAAGACCCGGCATCCGGACGCATTTGAGGACAGATTCATCAAAATCGAAGTCAGTATAGAGTCTGGCCCCCATTACGAGTTTGTTTACCCAGATCCGCTTCCCGGTATAATACGTGGGCAACATAGAATCACCCTTTATTGTGAAACGGTCACAAATGAATATGCGGGTGAGACCTATCGTAATGGTCGCGATTATAGCATATAACAATATGCTGGAAATGATTTTTTCAATCTTAGGCTTCAATCGTCAATATCCGATATTTTATCTCAGTCTCTTTCTTTCATGGGCACGAAATACAGACTCATACTGGTGTCTTCCTCATATTTTGAAAGATAGAACCCATCTGATGTGACAACACATCTTTGGTATGGAGCATCCAGTAAATACTTTTCATGAATGTTGCCATTCCAATCAAACACATACAAGGCTCCCTGGGATGTCGGTAATGAAGAAGCCTCCATCCCTTCGTCTCCGGAATACAAGGCATAGATCATGTCTCCGTGAGAACAGACAGACATAAAGTATAAATACATCTGTTCGCAACTAAACCGCGGCTTGTCATCCAAGCGAAAACCCCGGATAGATCCCGAGTGTATATCCAAGATGTTAATCTGCGGTATCCTGTGCATCGCAAAGCAGAATTTGTCTCGATTAGAATCCAAGCATTGCCATGAGTAATACAACGCCTGTGAATCTATCGCTTGTCCCTTCTTGGAGTGGAAAGATACGGGTTTGAAGCAGTTGTAACGCTTGACCACCTCTTTTGTGGAAACGTCCAATAATAGAAACTCAGGAATCTCTGGCCTAGATTCCATTTGGGAAGCCATATCTACTGTTGTCAAATACACCAATAGAGAGTCTCTCCCCAACGAGAACGCCGAACGTACCGGGTGTAAATAACTATACTCCCACGGAAGATCAAACTCCCGGTCGATGATAGTTCTCGCAGAATCCAGACTTTCCTTCAGATTCAAAGAATAACACTTTCCTTGATATGAA
>OMQO01000079.1 GCA_900313275.1 uncultured Bacteroidales bacterium | reverse complement strand
TCCATCGGCAGGAACCAGCACGCTTTCCTCACCGGCAAGGATGGTCTTCCCGTGGTGACTGGCGACCCGATCACCAGTGCGGGCAGGGACAGACTATTGCGAAACGCTATTTATACGATTTATAACGGGAATTGAAAAAGATTTGATTTTCCAGGGTTTTTGATTACATTTGCAGACACAGGACAGGGTTCCGCCGGACAAGGGCGGGACTCCGTTCGATTTTTAGAAGCGAATAAACCAGTTATTATGGCAGATATCCATTACATGACCCAGGATGGGTTGGAAAAATTGAAGAAAGATCTCGCGGACGCTCTCGCCCAGCGTCCTGTGATCTCGGCGGCTATCGCTGAGGCCAGGGAGAAAGGAGATCTCTCAGAGAACGCGGAGTATGACGCCGCAAGGGAGGCCCAGGGCTTGCTCGAGGTCAAAATCGCGAAGCTCAAAGATCTCGTGGCGAACGCGAAAGTCATTGACGAGTCTCAGATCAGCACTGAGAAGGTGCAGATGTTGAACAAGGTCAAGGTTGAGAACCTCACTATGAAGACCACGATGGAGTTCACAATCGTCGGGGAGACCGAAGCTGATTTCACCCATGGCAAGCTTGCCGCCACCACACCGATCGCTAAGGCTCTTCTGGGCCATTCCAAGGGCGAGGTTGTTGAGGCGAAGGTGCCTTCAGGCGTCCTTAAGTTCAAGATTCTCGACATTACCATCTGATCCCAATGGCAACCATTTTCTCCAAGATAGCGGCGGGGGAGATCCCGTCCTTCAAGGTCGCTGAAAGTGAGGATTTCTACGCTTTCCTCGACATCAACCCGATGGCCCCCGGCCACACTCTTGTGATTCCCAGGAAGGTTGAGGACGACTACATTTTCAATCTCGATCCCGCCACCTATAAAGGCCTCTGGGCTTTCGCCCGCAAAGTGGCCATAGCCATAAAGGCCGCGGTCCCTTGTAAGAGAGTTGGAGTGGCGGTTCTTGGGATGGAAGTTCCTCACACTCACATACATCTCGTCCCTCTTCAGACGGAGGCGGACATGGATTTCAGGAAAGAGAAGCTCCACCTCAGCCCGGAGGAGAACAAGGCGATAGCCGAAAGAATATTCCAGGAATATGAGAAATTATAAATTGATATTAGCGGCGGCGGCCATTCTGGCGGCCGCTTCTTCATGTTCGGACAAGGTCCGGGTTGATGGCGTGCTGACAGGTGCTCCAGATTCCAAAGTCGTATTCAAGCGTCTTGCCGGCGCTGGTCTCAATGTGCTCGACACAGTGAAGACAGATGCTTCGGGAGCGTATTCCTACAAGATGGACATCGCTGCCGGTCAGCCGGAATTCATCTATGTCTTCCATGACGACACCAAGGTCGCTTCTCTCCTTCTCCAGAAGGGTGACAAGGTCAAGGTTGTCTCAGACATCGATGGCGGTTTTTCTGTTGAGGGTTCCGAGGAGAGTGTCAAGCTCAAAGAGGTTGAGGATGACTTCGCTGATTTCTTGAAGGATTTCTCCTCAGCGGTTGACGCGGGTGACACCCCTGCCGCTTCCAGGAAGTATGTCGAGTACTACCGTTCCAGGATCAAGTACATCATGGATAACAGCAAGTCATTGACTTCCATTCCGGTGCTTTTCCAGAAGATAAATGACGATTTCCCGGTGTTCTCCCAGTCCACCGACGCGGTCCATTTCAGGGCGGTTCATGACTCACTTGTGACTCTTTATCCGGATTCGAAATATGTCGCCGCTCTCTCCTCGGAGGCTGAAAAGAGATTCAATGTCCTCTCGCTCGAGCAGAAGCTTTCCTCCGCTAATGAGGCGGGCTTCCCCGATGCAGAGTTGCCTTCCATTGATGGGAAAAAGGTGAAAATCAGCGACATAGATTCCAAGGTTGTGCTGGTCCATTTCTGGCAGGCAGCTGATGCGGCTCAGAAGATGTTCAACCAGGATGTCCTTATACCCCTTTACAAGACTTACCATCCGAAGGGACTTGAGATATATTCAGTGTCCCTTGACACCGACAAGGGTGTGTGGGCAAGCACGGTCAAGAGCCAAGAGCTGCCTTGGATCAATGTCTGTGACGGCCTCGGTGCCGCCAGCCCCATAGTGTTCACCTACAACCTCACCAGAGGCCTTCCGATGGCTTATCTGATTGAAGACGGAAACCTCAATCCGACAACGATTTCCACTGATAAAGAGCTTAGGGCTCTTATCTCCGCCAAACTGAAATAATCTCAAACACATAACCACAACTCAAATGGCACTAATGATAATCCAGTTGCTGATCGTTCTCGCGGCCCTGTACGTGGGTTCGCGGTACGGCAGCCTCGCCCTTGGCGCTATCTCCGGCATCGGATTGGCTATCTTGGTCTTCGGATTCGGGATGAAGCCCGGTACTCCTCCTACGGATGTCATCTACATCATCATTGCCGCGGTCACCTGCGCCGGTGTGCTTCAGGCCTCCGGAGGTATGGATTGGCTAATCCAGATCGCAGAGAAGATGCTCAGAAGGCATCCGGACAGTATCACTATCCTCGCACCCTTCACTACCTTCTTCCTGACCGTCCTCGTTGGCACCGGCCATGTGGTCTACACCCTTATGCCGATTATTGTGGACATTGCTATCAAGAAGGGAATCCGTCCTGAAAGGCCTTGCGGAGTCGCTTCCGTCGCTTCACAGGTCGGTATCACCTGCTCTCCTATCGCAGCCGCGGTGGTGGCGTTCGTGACCATCTCAAACGCCAATGGTTACGGAGTCTCTATCCCGCAGGTCTTGATGGTGACCATCCCGGCGTGCATAATAGGCTTGCTCTTTGCCGCCATGGCTTCTTACCGTAGGGGAAAGGACCTGGACAAGGATCCTGAGTTCCAGAAGCGGATCGCTGATCCGGCTGTGCGTGACTATGTTTACGGAAGTGACGCCACCACTCTTGACAAGGTTATAGACAAGAAATCCAAGCTGGCCGTGTTTATCTTCCTCTTCGCTATTTTAGTGATTGTGGGCCTGGCTTTCTGCCAGATGGTGATGAGCAAGGAAGCCTTGGCCAAACTACCGAAGATGAACATCGCGATCCAGATCATCATGCTCTGCGCCACTGCCTTTATGATCATTCTCTGCAAGGTGGATCTTAAGAAAGCCGCTGCGGGAGCTGTCTGGCGCTCTGGTATGGTCGCTGTGGTCGCTATTTATGGAATCGCCTGGATGGCGGACACTTATTTCGGTAACTACATGGATCAGATCAAGGAAATGCTGACCGGAATCGTGACTCAATACCCTTGGTCCATAGCCCTGGTCTTCTTCCTTGTCTCCGTACTGATCAACTCTCAGGGTGCTGTCGTTGTCGCGATGCTGCCGTTGGCTTATTCCCTCGGCATTGCCGGGCCGGTTCTGTTGGGAGTCCTGCCTAGCGTTTACGGGTACTTCTTCATCCCGAACTACCCTTCGGATATCGCCACGGTCAACTTCGACCGGACAGGTACCACAGTGATAGGCAAGTACCTTTTGAATCATAGTTTCATGATGCCAGGTTTGATTAGCGTGATCATCTCCACCATCGTGGGTTACTTGATAACCATGGTGTTTTTCCCTGGCTATTTCGCAGGGCTCTGATGAAAGAATTCGTTCAGAAACTCGTATGATTCTCTGAACAATCCCTTTCGGTTTTCGCGAATATTCATTAAATTGCATAGGTTTTGGCGCTCGTTCGTCAAGCCTATGTTTTTTTTATTAATATCTAAACATCTATCATCATGTCACTGAACAAAGTAATGCTGATCGGTAACGTTGGAAAAGACCCGGAGATACGTTACCTTGACGGAAACAACCCTAACCAGGGTGCGACGAAGGTGGCCCAGTTCACCCTCGCCACCACTGAGCGCTATCGTGACCGCAATGGAGAACTTCGCGAGAACACTGAATGGCACAACATTGTCGCATGGAGGAATTCCGCCGATGTGGCTGAGAAGTTCATCCGTAAGGGCACGCAGCTCTATATCGAGGGCAAGCTTCGCACAAGGTCATGGACTGACCAGACGGGTAACAAGAGGTTCACCACGGAGGTGGCGGTGGACAATCTGCAGTTGCTTGGCAAGAGAACGGATAATCCTGGGGCTAGTGAGCCTGGTCGCCCTTCGACAAGCTCAGGGACCGGTTTCCAGCCGCAGCAGCCGGTTTACCAGCAACCTCAACAGCCTGTGTACCAACAGCCTGCCCCACAGCAGCCGATTGATCTGTCGATAGGCGATAATCCCACCGATGACCTTCCGTTCTAGTATTCTGTTGAAAATCAAAATATTCCTATAAGACATGAGCTCAAAACTTGACGTTGTCCTTGGCCTCCAGTGGGGCGATGAAGGAAAAGGCAAGATCGTGGATGTGCTGGCCGGTCGCTATCCGGCTGTCGCCAGATTCCAAGGAGGGCCTAATGCTGGCCATTCACTCCATTTCGACGGAAAGAGTTTCGTCGTGAGGAGTATTCCTTCCGGAATATTCCGCGAAGGATCTGTCAACATCATTGGCAGCGGAGTAGTGCTTGATCCCGTCACATTCAAGGAGGAGTGCGCCAATGTATCCGCCATGGGGATCGAACCCAAGGGAAAGATAGTCATATCCAAGAAGGCGCATCTTATCCTTCCGACCCACAGGCTTCTTGACGCCGCTTATGAGGCGGCCGCAGGGAAGGGCAAGATCGGTTCTACGCTTAAGGGCATCGGCCCGACCTATACCGACAAGGTTGGACGTCATGGTCTAAGGGTCGGGGATATTCTCGCTCCTGATTTCAAGGATCGTTTCGCAAAGTTAAAAGGACGTCACCTAAGGCTTCTGGCGGATCTTGGATTTGAGTGCGACCCGGACAAGGACGAGGCTGCGTGGATGGAGGCAACCGAATTCCTGAAAGAGTTTGAGCTGGTTGATTGTGAGTATTTCGTGGATAGTCTTCTTAAGGACGGCAAGCCGATTTTGGCGGAAGGTGCCCAAGGTTCCATGCTTGATGTGGACTTCGGATCATATCCTTTCGTCACATCTTCTTCCACCACCGTCGGAGGAGTCTGCACCGGACTCGGTCTGGCTCCTTCGAGGGTAGGGAAGGTTTTCGGAATATTCAAGGCGTATTGCACGCGTGTCGGTAGCGGTCCGTTCCCGACCGAGCTTTTCGATGAGACGGGGGAGACTCTTCGCCGTGTCGGGCATGAGTTCGGGGCTGTGACCGGTCGTCCACGTCGCTGCGGCTGGCTGGATCTGGTCGCCTTGAAGTACACCGTGATGATCGATGGTGTGACCGATCTCATCATGATGAAGTCCGACTGTCTGGATGATTTCGACTCGATAAAAGCTTGTACCTCTTACAAGGTGGAAGGCGTTGAGACTGATCAGGTTCCGTTTGACATTGCGGCCCAGATCGAGCCGGTCTATACCGAATTCCCTGGTTGGAAGAAAGATCTTACAGGGATCCGTTCCGAGGCCGACCTTCCTAAGGAGTTCAAAGATTATATCAAGTTCATAGAGAACTACCTCGGCGTCCCAGTCAGCATCATCTCCCTCGGCCCAGACCGCGAAGCCACCATCGAGCGTTAAAGAGTTTTAAGGGCGTCTTCCATGGCGGAGAGGTCAGGGGCGATGCCGGTCATGAAGGGGTATCCCGTCAAAGCCTGGTAGAGGAGCCATCTGTTTCCGGGAATATAAGTTCCGTCGGCAGCGGCGAGTTTCGCTCTTGCGACCTCGTCGAAAGACGGGTTCTTGTAGTTGGCCTCAAGGATGACCTTGCCTTCGCAGGCGCCTTCTCCAGCGAAATCGTCGGCGGAGAACTCTTCAATTTCAGGAAGGGCCATTGGAAGGGTGTAAATGATTAAGTCACATTCTTTTACAGCCTCTTTGAAATCCGTGATCGGATCTGCTATGAAACCATATTCGGGCATCGCTTCCGCGATGGCCTGGGCCTTTTCTAAGGTGCGGTTCATCAAGACAGTGCCGAAACCAAGTTCAGCCGCGGCTACCGCCGCTGCCCTCCCGGCGCCTCCGCAGCCCACGATTAAAGCCTGCGGCTGCATGGTGAATCTTCGTCCGAGGCTCATCAGGAAGAACTGGTGAATCTTGACGAAGAATTGGTTGCCGTATTCTTTGATGAACTCATCGACTATTCCGGGGTAATATGCCTCAGCTATGGCCGCGATTATGCCGGTGAAGTCGGAATTGTGGGCGGCGATGCCTTCCGTGGTCTTCACAAGAAGATTTGTGGCTCCGATTCTCGCCACAGGCCCAGAGATCACACCCTTGCCAAGTTCGGCCAGTTCCTCTACCCGTGCGTAGGCCAGTTCCTTAAACGGCGCGGTCACGTTGATCGCTGAATACTCTTCCTCGAACTTCTTGAAAGAGGCCTCGAAATCAGCACCTTCGATCAGGTCATATTTGTAGGCCGATCCGTCCGGCTGCTCCTGTCCCTTATACGCCGCCTCGAACAGAAGCGGACTCCTTGATGTCGCTATCGGATCCCCGATCAATCCATATTTTCCCATAAAAATCGTTGTCTGGTATTATTGTTATGTGCAAGGTGGGACAACAGATGCCAGACCTTGTACAATATATGTTACTTCAATAATGGTTCTTGTGCAAGGTCCCCTGGTCGGTTTCCCACCTTGTACAATAAACCGCGTTGCCGTACGGCTTCGAAGAGAAGGATGGCGGCGGAGACAGACACGTTGAGAGAGTCCAGGGCTCCGAGCATAGGGATGCGGATGTGCTTGTCAGCCGCCTTGCGCCAGATGTCTGTCAGGCCGGTTGACTCGGTGCCCATCACGATTGCTGTGGGGCCAGTCATTGGGGTGTCATAGTAGAGCGAAGAGTCCTGAAGCTGGGCGGTAAGTATCTGTATTCCATTAGCTTTCAGCCAGGCGATTGTATCTTCGGAAGTGGCTGCCGCGACCTGTCTTGAGAATATGGCTCCGATGCTGGCGCGGATGAGGTTGGGGTTGTAGAGGTCGGTCAGGGGGTCGCAGATGATAACGGCATCGGCTCCGGCAGCGTCAGCGCTTCTTAATACAGCTCCGAGGTTACCTGGTTTCTCCACACTTTCCAGCACCACTATCAATGGGTTCTCGCTCAGCTTGATATCTTCCAGCCTCCTGTCCTTGTACTTCATCTCTGCGATTATGCCCTCAGTCCCTTCCCGGTACGCTATCTTCTCGTACACATTCCTGCTGACCTGGAAGACTTTACACCCGTCCGGGGAGGGCTGTACCCCCTTCAGGAGTCGGACTGCGTCCGACCCCACCACTCGCTCCGCTCGCGGTCCCCCCGCTTCCGTGCCGCGGGTGGCACGTCCCTCAGGGGATACACCCTCCCCTTCGGGCGTATAGATCTCCGGACAGACGAAGATGGTGGCGGGGACGAAGCCGGCGGCTATGCAGTGGTCAAACTCGCGTCGACCCTCAACTACAAACAACCCTGCGGCCCGTCTCTCACGAGATTTCTCCTGGAGAGCTAGCAACTCTTTTATTTTCGGGTTCTGCCCCGATGTGATACACTCAAACATCCTCGAAAGCCCTAATCGTATTCCAGCACCGTCTTGATGAGCTTGTACTTGCTGACCATGCCGGTCTCACTCGTCTCGTGCGACCGTGTGCGGGTATTGTAGGCAAGATACCTTTCTCCATCTATGAAAACGAAGCCCGGAGCGGCCAGTACCCAATGCTCATCAGGCTCGACCCAGCGGTTGAGCTCGCAAGGTAGTTCCCGGACAAAGGAGCCATCCGTCACATAGCAGCGAAAAAAGCAGGTATCTGTCGTCTTGCCGTGCGTGTTGTAATAGGTGGGGAAAAGCAGGTCATAATGCCGATCCACCTTGCATGCTGCCGAATTATACAGAAAATCACCGGCCAGGATCTTGGTGTCGCTGATCTGATCTCCCTGCGAATTGAATTCCGCGACAGTCACCCTCCGGTTCATGTAGTTTTCCTGTGTGATCCTGGAATAAAGCCTCAATCGTTTGCCTCTGGGGATCATCACGTTCTGGGTGTCGTGGATCTTGTCATAGATCATCTTCCTGTCGGTAAACTCCAGCCCGTCCTTTGACTTCCACAGGAACAGCCCCCGCTCCCATGATTTTTCTCCGATCCACTGACAGCCAACCATCCGGTATGGATAATCCTTGTCTTTCACCATGAAGATGGTCTGCTCTATCAGCTCATCCATCAGTTTGCCTTTAAACTCGTAATGGAAACCGTCCCGTGACTCCGCGTAGTAGAGATTCTGAAGCTTCTCGTTTTCGGCGATTCCGTCCTGGGGATTGGCGATGAAATACATCCGGTATGTACCATCCGGGATTTGGATGATGTTGAACATGTTGATCAGCTGCATCCCGAAATCCTCGTTGGCGGTAAGCTCGATTGGCGACTCGGGGAAACTGACGCCGACGGGGGCCTTGCGTCCGCCGATTATAAGCGGCAGGGCGGCAAGTGCGATGGCTACGGCTACGGCGCAGAGAAGCAGGACCCGTTTCATGATGGTACACATTTGTCGTGAGTCGTCCTAGGCTTCTCCGGCGGCTTTCTCCTCTTTCTTGAGGACTTTCTCTGGACGCATCTGCGGGAAGAAGAGGACGTCCTGGATGGTTGTCTGGCCTGTCATGAACATTGTCAGGCGGTCAATACCCATTCCGAGGCCGGAAGTCGGCGGCATGCCGTACTCAAGGGCGCGCACGAAGTCGTAGTCGATGAACATGGCCTCGTCGTCACCATGGCTCTTAAGGGCGGCCTGCTCCTCGAACCTCTCCAGCTGGTCGATAGGGTCGTTAAGCTCTGAATATGCATTGGCCAGCTCCTTTCCGCAGACGAACAACTCGAAACGCTCGGTGAGGTTGGGGTTGTCCCTGTGCCTCTTTGTGAGCGGAGACATCGCCACAGGATAGTCGGTGATGAAGGTAGGCTCGATCAGATGATCCTCGCAATAAGTTCCGAAGATAGCGTCAATCAGCGTGCCGCCGAAATCGACCTCCTGCTCTCCGATCTTGACGCGGGTGGTGCCGTTGACGGCGATGGAGATCTTCTCAAGCATCTGCTCCACGAAGCGCATCATCCAGTTGTAGTCCTTGTAGGCCACATAGATCTCCATGCAGGTGAACTCCGGGTTGTGCGTCTTATCCATACCCTCGTTGCGGAAGTCCTTGGCGAACTCATACACACCGCTGTAGCCTCCCACAATCAACCTCTTGAGATAGAGCTCGTTGGCTATTCTCATGTAGAGGTCGATGTCCAGGGCGTTATGGTGGGTGATGAACGGACGGGCGGTCGCTCCACCAGGAATTGACTGGAGGATCGGAGTCTCAACCTCAAGGCAGCCTGCCTCGTTGAAATATTCCCTCATCGTGGCAACGATCTGTGCCCTCTGGACAAAGACATCCTTCACCTGCGGGTTGACGATAAGGTCCACATACCTCTGGCGGTAGCGGAGCTCGGGATCCGAGAAGCCGTCATAGACTTTGCCGTCCGCGTCGGTCTTCACGATAGGGAGTACCCTAAGCGACTTGCTCAAGACTGTAAGCTCCTTGACATGAACACTGAGCTGGCCGGTCTGGGTGATGAAGGCGAATCCTTTGATGCCCACGATGTCACCGATGTCCAAAAGCTTCTTCCAGACAGTGTTGTACATCGTCTTGTCCTCATCAGGACATATCTCATCCCTTTTCACATAAATCTGGATCCTGCCGGTGGAGTCCTGCAACTCCCCGAATGAGGCGGCTCCCATGATTCTACGGGACATTATCCTACCAGCCAGACAGACTTCCTGGAAGTTGCCCTTTTCTGGATCATAACCCGCCTCAATCTCTTTTGCGGTCGTGTTGACAGGATAAAGCGGTGCCGGGTAAGGATTTATTCCCAGTTCCCTCATTTTCGCCAAAGACTCCCTGCGGATGACCTCCTGCTCGCTCAGTTCAATGTTAGCCATATCGTGTAAATAATTAATAATCAAATTATCATGTTGGGCGGGAAGATTCTTCACTCCGTTCATCAAGAATTCCGCCAACCTTAATCCACAAAAATACTACAATTAATCTATAAACCGAAATTGTAATTATTGAATAAAACCATTATCTTTGTGTAATATGGCTAAAGAGCGCAAATGGATTATTAAAGAACCGGCGGAGCCGGAGAAGGTGGGGAGGCTCTCCGCCGAGCTCGGCATTGACCGTGTTTTGGCCGAATTGCTTGTCAAAAGGGGCGTTGAGACCTTCGAGCAGGCGCGCTCTTTCTTCCGTCCCAGCCTCGACAATCTCCACGATCCTTTCTTGATGAAGGACATGGATGCCGCTGTGGAGAGGGTCCGAAAGGCAATCACCTCTGAAGAAAAGATCTTGGTCTATGGTGATTACGATGTGGACGGCACCACTGCTGTCGCCCTTGTGTATTCCTTCTTGAGAAGGTATTCCCAGAAGGTCGATTTCTACATTCCGGACCGCTATGACGAAGGTTACGGCTTGTCCTACAAGGGTATAGACTGGGCGAGTGATGGCGGCTTCGGGCTGATCATCACCCTTGACTGTGGCATAAAAGCCAATGAGAAAGTCGATTACGCCAAGACCAAGGGAATAGATGTGATCATCTGCGACCATCACCTTCCGGAGGACAAACTTCCCGCCGCGGTCGCTGTGCTGGATCCCAAACGGGAGGACGACAACTATCCTTTCGATGACCTTTCAGGCTGCGGAGTGGGTTTCAAACTTGTCCAGGCATATTCCCAAAAGTTCGGTATTCCGTTCGAGACTCTGATCCCGCTCTTGGATTTGCTGGTCGTCAGTATCGCCGCCGACCTTGTCACGATGGTCGGGGAGAACAGGATTCTGGCTCATTACGGCCTCAAGCAGCTCAACGAGAATCCCCGTCGCGGCCTGCTGGCTATGGCCACGCTTTCAAAGTTGGAGCCTGGCCATCTGACAATTGACGACATAGTGTTCAAAATCGGCCCCCGTATCAATGCCGCCGGCCGTATGGAGACAGGACGCCTTGCCGTGGAGCTCCTAACCGCCTCTGACGATCATGTGGCTAATATGGTCGGTGAGCGCATCAATGACAACAACAATGAGCGCAAGGGAATAGACCGTGAGATTACCCAGGAGGCACTGGAGATGGTCCAGAACGGTTCCGCCCTTTCTACCGGCGCCGCTACGATAGTCTATAACCCGACTTGGAATAAGGGAGTCGTAGGAATAGTCGCGTCACGCCTTGTTGAGGCCTTCTACAAGCCCACTATTGTGCTGACAAAGTCCAATGGCTTCATCACCGGCTCGGCCAGAAGTGTCGCCGGGTTCGATCTTTATGAGTCGATAGAGAGCTGCGCGGACCTGCTTGAGAACTTCGGAGGCCATGTCTATGCCGCTGGTCTGACCATGAAGGAAAGCAACCTGGACGAGTTTGTCCGCAGGATTGACGCTTTCATCGCCGAGAAGATCACGGACGAGATGCTCACTCCCGTCACTGACATCGACGCGAAGTTGGAGTTCAGCCAGATAACTCCAAAGTTCTTCAGGCTCCTGAAGCAGTTCCAGCCTTTCGGCCCCGGCAATAACAACCCTGTTTTCCTGACTGAGAATGTGTCTGACGGCGGAAATGGCCGTAAGGTTGGCGCTGGCGGCGTCCACATGAAGCTCGACCTTATCGACGAGAAGCAGCCATTCCATCAGATTCCCGCGATCGCCTTCAACATGGCCGATTTCTTTGAGTACATCAAGGCCGGCAACCCCTTCGACATCTGCTATTCTATCGTCGAGAACTACTATCGTGGTAACTCCACCCTCCAACTCCGCATAAAAGACATCAAGGAACGGGAGGAATTCATCTAATTTAATCTCTCCATGAGACGTATTTTAACGCTTCTGCTGCCTTTGGTCATGTTTGCCCTGCCATGTGGTGGCCGTTCAATCGAGGCTGTTTGCCTCAAGTCAGAGTATCAGACCAATCCCATAGGCATTGATTACCCTCCACAACTCAGCTGGAGGCTGCAAAGCCCTGACAAGGAGGTCCTTCAGACCGCTTACCGTGTTTTGGTCGCCAGTGACGAGGAACTTCTTGCCCGGAACATTGGCGATGTGTGGGACAGTGGTAAGGTGTTTTCCGGAGAGTCCGGGGGAGTGTCAACTTCCTCTCTTTCTCTGAGAAGCCGCGCCAGGTATTACTGGAAAGTCAAAGTTTGGCAAGGAGATGATGAGTCACCCTGGTCAGAGCCAGCCTGGTGGGAAATGGGACTGACCAGCCAGAGCGACTGGAAAGGAGGATGGATAGGCTATGTCCCGGGAATAGCCGGTCGGGTGCTGTACTTCAAGGGCACATATTGGTCCGACCCTAAGATGACGATTTCTAAAGCTCGGGCTTATGTTGCGGGAATAGGGTTTCACAAGTTATATGTCAACCATAAGAAAGTAGGCGATCACGTTCTGGATCCGGCTCAAAGCACCTACAGCAAGAGGGTTTATTATGAGACGTATGACCTTGACAGTCATCTGCTTCCGGGAGCAAACAGCATAGTCGTGCCGGTGGCTCCGGGCTGGCTTGGCACGCCTAGGCTCAGGATTCAGGTGGAGATCACTTACACCGATGGGACCTTTGTGGTCTTGAATTCGGACACCTTCCGACATGTCACTTCCGGCCCGATAGTTCAGGCGACGGTTTTCGATGGGGAGACCTATGATGCGAGGGAGGATCGAGAGGCCATTTGGAAGCCGGGTACTCCTCCCGGACTTATGGACAAGGAGTGGGCTTGGGCTCATAACACTGACGACCCCATCGGTGAGCTTTGTGCCGCCAGGGTTGAGCCGATAAGGGCAGTAGAGACCTTGGAACCGACCTTTGTGTCAGAGCCATCACCTGGGGTTTATGTCTTCGATGCGGGAAGAAATCTCGCCGGATGGGTGGCCATCAAAGTGCGGGCAAAGGAAGGAGATGCCATCCGAATGCTATTCGCTGAGACTCTGCGGGATGACGGGACGGTCAACCAGGACAACCTTCGCAACGCGAAATCATGTGACACTTACATTTGTGCCGGTGAAGGGGAAGAAACTTGGGAACCTTCATTCACCTATCATGGTTTCAGGTATTTCCAAGTCGAAGGTCTCCCTTACAAGCCTTCTTCGGAAGACTTCAAGGTGCGTGTGGTCAGGACGGACGTTGGAGTGACGGGCAGTTTCTCCTGCTCGGATGATCTCGCCAACAAGATTCACCGCATGGCGGTCAACACAGAGGCGAGCAACCTTCACAGCGTTCCTACTGACTGTCCTCAAAGGGATGAGCGGATGGGATGGCTTAATGATCTCACTGTCAGTCACGAGATAGCCTTGTTCAACTTTGACATGGCTCGTTTCTTCCCGAAGTTCGCCCAGGACATCACAGACACTCAAGATGGTGCCGGGACTATCACCTGCGTGGCTCCTTTCCGCTTCGGAATGCGCCCGGCCGATCCGGTTTGCGCCAGTTATCTTTTGCTTCCCGCGAGGGCTTATGAGTTTTATGGGAATCGCCAGGCCATCTCTGACCAGTTCGATGGGATGAAGGCTTGGACTGATTATCTGAGAAGCCGGACCAAGGACGGGATAGTCGATTACAGTTACTACGGAGACTGGTGTCCTCCACGTGATTTCCTTCAGGATCCCAATGGGAGCGGAGTGTCCAGAGACACTCCCGGACTTATGATCTCAACTGGCTATCTCTATTATTGTGAGCGGCTTATCTCAGATATGGCGAAG
>OMQO01000167.1 GCA_900313275.1 uncultured Bacteroidales bacterium | reverse complement strand
GGGAAGGGCCTCATCACCGATGAGGCGGTTCTGCCATAGATTCACGACGATCACCCTAAGATGGTTATTCCCTTCAACCAGGGCATTGCTTGTGCTGATGGTCCAAGGCTCGGTCCAGACGACTCCAAGGTTTTTATCATTGAGGAACACCTGTGCCATGGCCTTGACATCCCCAAGGCTTATCTTGTAGCTCTTGGCGGGATCAAGACCATCCATAGTGAAGTCAGTGTCATATGTCGCCGTCCCGGAATAGTATTTAATCCCCGGATCCGGACTTTCTGTCCAGTCAAACAGCTCCGGTATGGTCACAGGCTCCTCAGGACCACCCCATTCCGGGTCGAAACGGACCGTCCAAGGTCCTTCCAACGAAGCCGCTTGGATCGCTTCCGCACGGTCTTTCGGAGCTTGGGCCCTGGAGAGCTTATCTTTCGGGAATACAATGAAATAACCTTCGTGCGGCTCAAATCTCAGAGGCATTTTTGTGATGGTTCCGTCGTCGGAGAAAGTAGCGACTTCCTCATGTAGTCCCACCATCGGATCCCAAAGTTCAGGCGCCCTGCCGGTAGCGCGGAAAGAACAGGTTGTGGAGACAGCATCTCCGGTGCGGTTCGAGACGAAATAGATCTCCGCCGCGGGAAGGGTCCTGTGAGTGAAACGTATGGAACCGGCTTCCGACACGAAATCAGGTGGCGTCATCTTGGAAAGGATGGCGGAGGTATATTCATAAGGAGGGTAGAGATTGTCCGATGGCCCGTCGTAGTTGATGACATTACTGGAAGCGAACAGCTCGCTGGAGAGTCTAGCCACTTCTTCGTCGCATGCTGGGTAGTCCGAAAGGCTGGGGGAGTTCTTGAAGGGTTTTCCAACGATTGTGGCTCCCGCTTTAGCCAGCCGGATTATCTCCTTGAGCAAGGCTGGAGTCGCTGTCGGATAGTCAGGTAAAACCAATAGTTTGTAGGTGGCTCCGGAAGGGAACACAATATTCCCGCCTTTGACTTTTGCCGAAGCGAGCATGCTGGGTGGGCAACCGTCGAAACTGTAACCCTTGCGGTCAGGCATGAAGGTGCCGGCTTCATCGTAGGCTGAATCTGGCGCCCGGAACACATGCGGGGTGCTCTCAGGAGCGAGGTAGAGTACATCCGCGACGGTCCGCCCCCTTTGGAGAAGGTACTGTGAGCGTCCGATGTAAGTGTGATACGCATGTGACATTGTCCACCATGTCTGTCCACGATCCCAGTGGACACCGTAAGGCCCCATGGTCATCCCGGGACGAATTGAATCAGGCAGGCATTGGTGCTGGAAGGTGTGGAACATCAATCGGTTAATGCCGGCCGCAAGAGCCCAGTCGGTCTGGTTCTTCATGGCTCCGGGATACTGTCGCCATGCGTCGAATTGGGCTGTGAATGACTCTGCCGGGACTACATTTTGGCCCAGAAGGTGGGCGGCTGATGTGCCTTCAGCAGGGGCGAAGGTGGTGTTGAAGCCGAATCCGTCGCTCCAGAACTCCGCCATGGGCATATCGGCCGCCACGGCCAGTTCCAGGTCGGCGGTGGGATTCATGTCGTAGGGCTCGATAGACACCTTAAGTCCATGCTCACGGGCATATCTCTTGACAGCTCCGACATGATTTTCTATCACGAGATCCTGGGCGGTCTTGCGGACATCCCAGAGGAAACGCTCTGTCATCAGGCTGTCTCCTACGATAAGGCCATTATAGGCCGGGAAATATGGCAGCGGATCGTAGCCGCGGCGCTTGATGAACTCCTCCCTGAAATTCTGGTTCCAGTTCTGGGCACCCATCTCCCAACTGTCCATGTGCAGGAGCTCAATGCCGCCATTCTTGTTGGACAGGCTCCCACCGCACGCTTCAAAAAGCTTGTCCGTGAAATTTGACAAGTGGGCCCTGAGGGCTTCCTCATCGAACTTGTCACACTCCATTCCCACTCCAGGCACCGGAGCCGGTCTGGTGCTCGCTCCATTGTTTCTGGCTCCCATCCTAAGGATTGTCCATTCTCCTTCAGGAGCGTCCCAAGTCAGGGTGCCGTCCGGAAGCATCTTATCCGTGATGTCGATAACCTTCCCAATGTCCACCGCACCCTCTTCGGTCTCGCCGGATAGCGGCCCTTCGGGAGCGGGGAAATACGGTCTCACTCCCTTCATCGAACTGTAGGGATGGCGGATGAAAAGGCCCTTTTCCTGTATGTCAGCCATTCTCTTTTCGGACGAAGGGGTAGGGAACGCCAGCACGCAAACGTCCTTGTAGAAGTCAATCCAGTCTTGACGCATCTTCGGGGTAAAACCGCCTTCTCCGAAATATGGCGGATTAGGATCAGGGACCGGAAGCTTCACGCTGACCTCATGGCCTCCGGAAACATCTGTCCTTGAGGCCATTAGATGCCGCATGGACTGTTCGCCCTTTACCCAAGGGCCGCCACTTCCGGTCCAGCCTGGGCCTATGCCTAGCACTATCTTGATTCCGACTCTCTCGCATTCACTGACAATGTGTTTGAATATATCCACCCACTCAGGGCTCATAAAATCAACTTTGCCTCTTGGCACACCCACGTTCACCTCCAGGAAGACCACATAGCCGATGCCCTGATCGCGCATGGATTCAAGGTCTTTGGTGATGCCTTCTTTTGATAGGTTACCGTCCATGAAATACCAATAGACTCCAGGGCGGGCATCATCAGGTGGAGAAAGGAAATTCTCCGACAGGCTAACGATGGAGGTCTTGTCTGTGGCGGGCTGAGAGCAAGCCGCCAATGCGGCGCCAACGAGCAAGGCCGCGATTCCAAGGCAGTTGAAAGACTTCATATCAGGGTGAGATTTAGTGTTCTATGCGAAGATAATAATTCCGCCGTTTTTCCACAACTTTCATTATCTTCGCGGTACTTTGTGTATTCTTTGAATGTTATGGCGGATTATATCCTCGGAATTGAGTCAAGTTGCGACGACACTTCGGCCGCTGTGTTGAGGGATGGTTGTCTGCTATCCAATGTGATAGCGAGCCAGCAGGTCCATAAGGACTTCGGAGGGGTTGTTCCTGAATTGGCCTCCAGGGCACATGAGCAGAACATAGTCCCTGTCGTCAGCCAAGCTTTGGATAAGGCTGGAATCAAGGCTGCCGACCTGACCGCCATAGCCTTCACCAGAGGACCTGGACTCTTGGGCTCTCTTCTCGTCGGAACCTCTTTCGCGAAGGCCATGGGTATAGCCCTTGACATCCCCATCATTATGGTCAATCACCTCCAGGGACACATCCTGGCGGGTTTTGTGGATCAGGAGGGCAAGGAGAACCGCCATCCGGCTTTCCCGTACCTTTGTCTCCTTGTCTCTGGCGGCAACTCCCAGATAGTGAGGGTGGACAATCCTTTGGAATACACTATCCTGGGTCAGACCATAGACGATGCGGTCGGCGAGGCTTTCGACAAATGCTCGAAGATGATGGGGCTCGGCTATCCTGGCGGTCCGGTCATCGACCGTCTGGCCAAGGAAGGCGATCCCAAGCGGTTCCAGTTCGCGAAGCCCCACATTCCAGGCCTCGACTACAGTTTCAGCGGTGTTAAGACTTCACTCCTTTATTTCGTCAGGGACGAGATAGCCAAGGATCCGGATTTCATAGAGAAGAACAAGGAGGACATCTGCGCCAGCTTCCAGAAGACCTTGATAGACATTCTGATGGACAAACTTGTCAAGGCCGCCCGCCAAACCGGAATCAAGGAGATCACGATCGGAGGTGGAGTGTCTGCGAACAGCGGGCTCAGGGCCAGGGTAGAGGCTGAAGGGAAGAAGAGGGGCTGGAACACCTACCTGCCCGAGTTCAAGTTCACGACCGACAACGCCGCGATGATCGCGGTTGCCGGCTGGTTCCGCTACAAGGCAGGGGAGAGGACCCCGCTTGATGTGGCTCCGGTTTCAAGAATAGCTGATTATTAATAAGATATAAAATGATAGAATTTGAGATGACAGGCCGGGTAGGCCGTGACCTGAGACCAGACGATGTGAGGATTGTGGCCGCCCGAGAGATGAACCTCAGGGGAAATGCCGTGATCAATGTGATTGATCCGACCAAGTCCTTCCAGCCTACTTTCCCCAACGCTGATGTGACATGCGTCATCGCCCGCAGGTCGATCGATGCCAGAAATGATGTGATATACCGCTATAAAATAGAAGGTTACAACCACCGGTTTGAATCCTACGTCCCCTATGAGGTGGCTGAATACAAGGATGTCTCCGAGGCGGAGAGCGTCATCATTGTCGGTGCCGGCCCCGCCGGTCTTTTCGCGGCGCTTAAGCTCCTGACCCTTGGAATAAAGCCCATCATCTTGGAAAGAGGCAAGAATGTCCGTGACCGCAAGTTCGACATGGCCAAACTGACTCGTGAGGGCGTTCTGGATCCCGACTCTAACTTTTGCTATGGAGAAGGTGGTGCCGGGGCGTTCTCTGACGGGAAGCTTTACACCAGGTCCTCCAAACGAGGTGACATCAGGGAGGTGCTCCAGCAGTTCGTGAACTTCGGGGCTAACCCCCAGATTCTCGTGGATGCCCATCCCCACATCGGAACCGACCGTCTTCCGAAGATAGTTGA
>OMQO01000166.1 GCA_900313275.1 uncultured Bacteroidales bacterium | reverse complement strand
GCTTGACATTGGGGCATGAGACATTTATAGTGAACATGTCCACAAAGTCGTACAGTCTGGAGAAAGCGGTCTTGTAGTCGGAGATTATATCTTCGTCAGCTACGGAAGTGCTGTTTTTGGCTATGCTTGCGCATAGAATAGTCTTTGGGGTGTCAGCTTTGATGCGTTCAATGGCATGGAAAACACCTTTATTGTTGATTCCCATGCGGTTAATCAGGGCTTTGTCCTGAGGCAACCTGAACAGGCGAGGTCTGGGATTACCTTCCTGGGGTTCGAGAGTCAATGAACCGATCTCCACGAATGAGAATCCGAACCATGCCAACTCGTTGTAGTAATCTCCGTTCTTGTCTATTCCCGCGGCCAGACCAACAGGATTAGGAAAGTCCAAGCCCATCACATTCCTCTTCAGAGTGGGTGACTCGCACTTATAAAACAGGCGTATCAGTCCCGGAAGCAACGGGATTCTCCGAAGGAACCGGAGCATCCGAAGAGTCATGTTGTGAGCTCTCTCAGGAGAGAACCTGAAAAGAATAGGACGTATGAGAAGTTTGTACATAACGCGAATATAACAAATCTTCCCCGTTAATTATCCTCAGGTGATTTCTTGGAATGTGCCATTGTCGTAGAAAACCACAACTTTGACAATTTTGGGGCTTTCTGCTTGAATCTCAATCGTTTCCGAGGGTTCATTGAAGTAATCACCATCTTCGGAACGCGAAATTGATGGTGAATCTTCGTTTTCAGGACGAATTTGCGATTCCTGGCCAGTTATCTTATACATACGTCCGCGACCGCCTATGAGCCATTCAAGATTCAGGTTGGGGAACTGACGGGATAAACTCTCGATAAAATCATAGCCGGGCTTATTGCGCCCGGCGAGAATATGAGAGACGCTAGCTTTAGCGACACCGAGTCGCTCGGCGAATTGCGACTGTGTCAGATTCTCGGCGTTTATGAATTGCTGGAGACGGTGGTTCATGGTCAATTTCTTTGTTTACAAATTTAATGATAATATTTGTAAATCCAAACAACAAAGAGGTGAGTGACACATGTGAATAGTCCATATCAATGTATGCTAACATAATTAGAAATTAAATTAATTAGCCTTTGTTAAATATCTGAATATCAGCGATATATGTTTGATTATGTTGCAGATGTAAACAAATACTTCAATACCGGTGTGCGTGGTTTACCTAATCTTGCAAATCATAAAATTAGTTGAATAGAGCTAAGTTACTGAGTTTAAGCTATTTCCGCAGAAATAAATATTTAATTAAAATTATTGGTTTTTGATTTTGTAAACAGCCATATTGTTGAAAACCTTTTTCACAATTCGGATACGTTTGTTTACAATTTAAATGGCTAAATTCGCGATAAGATTTGTATGATGATACCTGAAATAAAGATAAGTGATTACCACTATGATCTGCCAGACGAGCGGATCGCAAAATATCCTCTTCCTGAGCGCGATTCATCAAAGTTATTGCGATATCGGGACGGAATTGTAGATGAATTTGTATTCCGGGACATTCCCGCCCTTCTGCCGGAAGGATCATTGATGATATTCAACGACACCAAGGTCGTTCCAGCCCGACTGCATTTCCAACGTGAATCCGGTGCCCATATTGAGATATTCTGCTTGGAGCCTGTTGATCCTGCCGAATACAACATCGCTTTCGCTTCGTGCTCTCGTTGCGTCTGGAAGTGCGTTATCGGCAATTCTAAGCGCTGGAAGGGCGATTCCCTGCGGTTATACAACCCTGCTGGCGACCCTTCTGTAGCCACGCTCAACCTACGTGCGAAGCTTATTGATAAGGACGGCCGCACGGGAGATGTGGAATTTGAATGGGACGGCGGGCTGCCTTTCTCTAATGTTCTGGAAATCTGCGGCACTATTCCCATCCCGCCATATCTGAACAGGGAAAGTGAGGAAATTGATGCTGAGCGCTATCAGACCACTTATGCCAGGATAAGAGGCTCCGTGGCCGCTCCGACTGCTGGACTGCATTTCACTCCCGAGGTGCTGTCGGGAATAAAGGATATGGGAATTGCCCTTGGAAACGTGTGCCTACATGTTGGAGCCGGAACTTTTCTCCCGGTGAAAAGTTCAGAGATCTCCGGCCATCCGATGCACCGTGAGCCCTTTTCCGTTAGCCTTGAGCTTCTTAAGAGAATAAGAGACAATGAGGGAAGTCTGATAGCCGTAGGGACTACATCAGTGCGTACACTTGAGTCTCTATATTATGTGGGTGTGAGTTGTATCGAGAAAGGCGCTCCGGAGGAAGTCGGGCAGTGGGTCCCGTATGAAAGGGAGTATCCATACAGTGCGAAGGAGGCTATCGACGCAATTGTAAACTACTTGGAAACAAATGGTTTAGAGGAACTTAAGATAGGAACAAGAATTATCATCGTGCCGGGATTCAGGTTCCGTCTTGTCGATGTACTTGTGACCAATTTCCACCAGAGCGAGAGCACTTTGATCTTGCTTGTGTCAGCATTTGTCAATGGAGACTGGCGTAGGATTTATGATTATGCTATCGCCCACGACTTCCGTTTCCTAAGTTATGGGGACAGCTCTTTGCTTTTCCGTCCGGACTCTATTGCGAAAAGCGATGAAATTGCTTAAATTTGTTCCTTTGGAAAAGTCAATCAGCCATGGAACGAACCAACGAATTTGACAGTATCTGTCCCTACAATGACGAGGAGGCTGTAAAGGCCTTGGGAAAGGTTGCCAACCATCCCGCTGTATTCGCTATTTCAGAGTACCTTTTCCCGGACCGGCCAATGACCTATCTGAGAGATGCCCTGAAGTCTGTGAAGAGTATTGACGAGTTCCAGGAGAGGGTGATGAACGAGGCTGTAGTCTGGTGCGTCAACAACACTATTGACAAGTTTACCTATGATGGCATCAGCTACATAAAAGGCATCAAGGGTAAATTTCTTGCGATGTCAAATCATCGGGACATCATCTTGGATCCCGCTATTACCCAGATGGTATTCTTCCGTAATGGGATTCCGATGACTGAAATCTGCGTTGGAGATAATCTCATAAAAGAAAGTAGGACAGTGGAATACCTCCTGCGATCTAATCGAATGATTAAAGTGATTAGGGGCATTTCCGCACGTGATTTGTACCTATCCTCGCAGATGCTTTCGAAGTATATACGTCAGACTATCACAAGCGGTAAAGCCTCAATCTGGCTTGCTCAAAGACAAGGCAGGACCAAGGATGGTATCGACACGACGGAGCAAGGCCTTCTCAAGATGTTGGATATGAGCGGAGAGAAGTCATTCCAGGAGAATTTCATGGAATTGAACATCATCCCTCTGAGCATCTCTTATGAATATGAGCCCTGCGATGTCCGTAAAGCTCGTGAGATACTGATCTCAAGAAGCAAAAAGTATGTCAAGAGCCGTCATGAGGACATGCACAGCATCGTGATGGGTATCAGGCAGAAGAAGGGCAATGTGCACCTGAATTTCGGCTTGCCTCTTACCTTCGATGAGATTGAGATGGCGAGCCAATGCGGTAAGAATGACCGCTACCAGTCTATCCGACACGCTGTGGATAAGCGAGTTATCGCGGGCTACCACCTCTGGAAGACCAATTACATGGCCTACGACAAGGTCTGGAACACGACGAAATATTCCGACCTTTACACCAAGGAAGATGTGGAGAGTTTCGAGGCTTACACAGAGCATAGGCTCGATAAGGTCGAAAAGAAGCTTGATCGTGATGAGTTGAGAGACATCTTCATGCGTATATACGCTAATCCGGTGCTCTCAAAAGAGAGGTTGGCTTCCGGTGAACCTTTAAGACAAGACTAGCCTATGATTCATGATGTCCTCTTTCTTCTTATCGGCCTTGCCCTTGTTGTAGTAGGGGCAGAATGCTTGGTCGATGGGGCTTCGGACATCGCCCGTAAGTTTGGGCTCAGTGAGTTTTTGATCGGTCTCACCATCGTCGGGATCGGCACTTCGTTACCGGAGCTTGTTGTCAGCCTCGCTGGAGCATTGAGAGATAGCGCTGACATCGCCATAGGTAACGTGGTGGGTTCCAATATATTCAATGTCCTTCTCATTCTTGGAGTCACGGCGCTGATAAGGCCTATTGGCATGACAAGTGACAATAAACGCAGGGACATTCCTTTGAATATTTTCGCCACAGTCCTGCTCATTGTCCTCGGCATGCGGTATTCCTTATTCGGAATCGGGAAAGGGGACACTGTAACAATGGCCATTGGAGGATTATTCCTGCTCCTTTTCGCCGCTTATATGGTTGTCTCATTCAAGAAAGGGAAGACTGCCGTTGTTCAAAATGGCGGTGAGGAGGAACAGGCAAAAGGCAGATCATTATTCGTTGCCATCTTGATGGCTATTGGCGGCCTTGCGGGACTTATATTCGGAGGCGACTTGTTTGTCGACAATGCTCGCGCGATTGCCCATGAAGCCGGGTTGTCAGAGAAATTCATAGCGATAACTATCTTAGCTGGAGGTACTTCCATGCCCGAGCTCGTTACTTGCGTGGTTGCCGCAGCAAAGAAGAAGGGTGCCTTGGCACTCGGCAATATCATCGGATCGAACATCTCCAATATTCTGCTGATAATC
>OMQO01000097.1 GCA_900313275.1 uncultured Bacteroidales bacterium | reverse complement strand
CCTCGACATCCGACTTTTCGAAAGCCAAGTCGCAGTCGATCATCGTGCACTTCCTCATCGTCAGCCCATCCACAGAACATCTCACTGTAGCCAGGATAGGAGAAACTCATGGCGTTTGAGACTTGATACTGGCTGCCTTTCAAGCGGTTGCCGACCATATACCCATTTGACTCGGCATAGCTCCAGATAAAAGGAAGCAAGACCGAACGGCGCTCTTCAGGAGTGGCCCGCCAATACTTGTCAGTCAAGGCCTTAGGATTGTCGGCATACTTCGGGTTCCCAATGAGAGTCGAGTCGGCGCCAGTGTAAAGTTCCTGCCAACGCAAACCATCATAGGTGATAATCACAAGCCGAGGGTCGTTGCCTCCGCAAGATGAAAGCAGTGTGGCCAAAGCCACTGAGACTAAAACAAAAAACCTTTTCATATCGTTATTACTCAATATTGTCAGCGAATTCTCCGGGAGTTATTCCATTGAGTTTCTTGAAACTTCTAGCTATAATCTTATAATCCATCCCAAGTATATCGGCCGCCGCCAAAGGCGAGTAGCCGTTGACCATCAGGTCCTTCATCTTCTCCACCCTTACCTTTATGATGTACTGGTAGATCGAGGTCCCCATCTCACGACGGAAGGTGCCTTCAAGCAACCTTCTTGACATAGGCACCAGAGCCACCACATCATCGACAGAGATGCGCTCATTCACGTTTGTGTTGATGAAATAGAGGATCCTGGAAATGTATGGATTAGGATGCAGGACGGCATCTGTGGAGCGGCGGGTGGTCACGTATGACGGGCGGACTATGATGTCCTGAATCCTGGAGGTCCTTTCCGCCACTGGCAGCGAGAGCAACTCGTCAATGTACCTGGCCGTCTCATAACCAGCTTCTTCAACATCCTGATTCAGAGAGGAAAGCTGTGGGGAACACAATTGGCAAAGGGACTCGTCATTATCAATTCCAAGAACCATTATATCCTCCGGAATACGCATGTCACTCCCGCCTTCGAGTCGGGCAGCCTCAATGATGTAATATGCCCTATTGTCGTCACAAGCCAAGATGGCGACCGGCTTCGGGAGCTCCCTGAGCCATTTCCTGAGCCCTTCGAGGTCATACCACCAAGTCGCGCTGATGTCATCTTTCTCCAAGATGGAGATGGTGGAGTCAGGAACCCTTTGACGTATCTCCTCAACAAAACTGTCCCGCCTCTCATCAGACCACACCATTCCTTTCAGACCGAAATAGCCGAAATTGTGTACCCTCTTCTTTATCAGATAGTCAGCGCAAATGCGGCCGGAAGCGGCATAATCTCCGCTGATGTTGGATATGTTGGGAAACTTCTGGTGATAGTCCTGCGCGATGGCGATAATTCCGTGACGGCTGAAAGAGTCCACATCGTCTGTCGGAAGGAACTGGCCGATGATGGCGTCAGCCTGCCAAGACAAGGCGAACTTGACGACCTCATCCATCCTTCCACTATCCCTCAAAGACAAGGGCATCTTGCAAACCGCCCACGGATCATGGTCATGGGAGAAACGGACTATACCCTTCAAAAGTTTGTTGGCATAAGATTCCGAGAAATCGGTCATCAGAAGAAGTCGTGCCATAGCTATTACAAATTTACTTATTACTCACAAATCCTGAACTTATAGGAATATGTTTCCCCAGGTTTGATCTTGTACTCGGGAAGCGTGCCGGGGCCACAGCTCCCGTTGCCGATACCGTCCATATAGCAATCCAGATTAAGGACCACATCCGGGCGTTTGACTTTTTCAAGATCATGGAAGTACTTGGCTCTGAATACATTCTCGTCCGTGAAATGCAGAGCGGAGAATTCAAAAGAGCCTTCAGCCGAGAAACGGACAGATGTCCCGTCCTCCGCGGAGAAGATAACCCACCTCGTGTCAGTCCTCTGGCCCATAGTCTGGGTGCGGGCGTAATGCTCAACCATGTCGGTTACAGTGGACTTGTACACTCCGAGATAAGCGGCGTCTTTCCTGTCGGAATAATTCTCCATAGGCCCACGGCCATACCACTCAACCTTCTCAAAGACAGGGTTTAAGAAGAGCCGGAGTCCGAGCCTGTGAAGATTGAACCCCTCTTCTGGATGGAAGGTTGCCGAGACATCCACATACCCTCCAGGAGAGACCTCATATGTGACGGAATAAGGCACCACTGTCGGGCCGACAGTAGCCTCCATCACAGTCTCCACACGAAGAGCGCCATCTGTCTGGGAGGTCTTGAAACTGACAAGCCTGCAAGTTGTGGTCAGAGGATCGTGGAACTGGACCCCGGTAAATCTGGCGGCATCATTGCTGATGTACCTGTAGCCGTTGAACAGAGGTCCTCCCCGCATGTTAAGGATTTCTTTACCATCAAGTTCCAGGCTATGAAGCACCCCCTCGAGCTTGTCGAACCTGACTGATATCTTATCATTGGACGCGCAAAGGAAACGGTTCTCCTCAGTGTAAACCTTCAGAGGAGTGGCCCTTTCGGCAGATATGGCGTTGAGGACCAGCGGTTTCTCGTGAATCACGAATTCCTCTGAAGCGACGGCATAACCGGCATCAGCCCAACGTGTGGCGTCTCGCAAGACCACCTCCACCTGCAAGGTCACATCCGTATTCATGGATTCAAGAACAGCCTTATCCACAGGTATTTCCACCTGACATGAATTCCATGGTTCAGTGTCCGGCAGAGTGACAACCCCCGAAGCGGCGTATTTACCGTCGTGGAGCACTTTGTAACGGAGTTCCATCTGGGAGAGGTTGTAGGATGTGTAGCGGTTCTCGAGACAAAGCCTCAACGGTTCCTGAGCCTGTCGAAGGATCGGATCTTCGGCTAAGCGGATTTTGATGTACTGATAGACCTTCCTGACCTGGAGAAGTTTAGGGGTAACCCGGCGGTCAGCGGTGATTATTCCATTGAGACAGAAGTCATTGTCATTAGGCATATCCCCGAAAGATCCACCGAAATAAAGGTTGCCGTTGTTCTCTCCGAACTTGGTGATACCCTGATCCACCCAATCCCAGATGCAAGCTCCTATCATTCTCACGGATTTGTTCTCTATGTAGTCCCAGTACTCGGCCAGATTCCCGATGGCGTTGCCCATGGCGTGGGCATACTCGCAGAGGAAATAGGGCTTGTCCGACCCGTTCCTGTCAACGCTTTCCATGCCAGCCAGGGAAGGATACATCTGTGAGTCCATGTCAGCCACGCTGTTCATGCCCTCGTAATGGATCGGCCGGCTGTCAAGACGGCGTACCGCATCCCTCTCGGCTACGATATTGGGGCCTCCACCAGACTCGTTTCCTAGCGACCAGAAGATGACTGAGGGGTGAAGGCGGTCACGCCTGACCATCCTTACAGCCCTGTCGGCAAAAGCCCCCTCCCAGGAAGGAGTCCTGGTTATGTTGTGATTCCCGTGACATTCCTGGTCCGCCTCATCGACAATGTACAGCCCGAAATAGTCATACATGGCGTACATCTTAGGGTCGTTCGGATAGTGGCTCGTACGAACAGTATTGATGTTGTGGCGCTTCATTAGGAGAATGTCCTTGAGCATGGTCTCGACCGGCACGGCTTTACCATGAATAGGATCGATGTCGTGGCGGTCGGTCCCCTTAAGGTAGGTCATCACATTGTTGATGTACAGCTTATTACCCTTGAATTCCACCTTGCGGAAACCATGTTTGAAGAAAGTTGATTCCAGCGTTTTCCCGCTTTCGTCGATGAGTTCCATACGGACTGTGTAAAGGTAAGGCTCTTCGGCCGACCAAAGGTTCGGACGCTCCACCTGGATCTCAAGCGATACATCCTTCCCCTTGTCCGAAGCCATCCCAACAAGGTTTCCATCCTGGTCATAAACCGAGGCTTTCACAGTTCCGCCCTTTCCGCTCACCGAGGCGATGACTGATAGCAAAGCATGAGAAAGGTCCTCATTGAAAGCCGTTTCCGTTCGGAAATCATCGAAATGGACCTTAGGCCGGGCCACGAGATAGACATCCCTGTGGATGCCCGCCAGGCGGAACATGTCCTGGTCCTCCAGATAGCTGCCGTCGCTCCATTTATAGACTTCAACCGCCACCACGTTGCGCCCTTTAACGACATATTTGGTGATGTCAAACTCGGAGTCGTTGTTGGCGCCCTGGCTGTAACCTACCTTTTTGCCGTTCACCCAGACATAGAAAGCCGAATAGACTCCATCGAAATGGATGAAAACATCCTTGCCGGACCAGTCCGCAGGAAGTGTGAAATCCCTACGGTATGAGCCAGTGGGGTTAGGTTCCGTCACCGTCGTATAGCCATGCTGAGGCTGGATGAAAGGAGGATGATTCAGGAAAGGATAGACAGCGTTTGAATACAGAGGCGTGCCGTAGCCTTTCATCTCCCAGTTTGATGGCACATCAATCTCATCCCAGGAAGAGACGTTGTACTTCGGGGCCTGGAATCCGACCGGGCGATCCTTAGGATCAGCCACCCAATTGAATTTCCATTTTCCGTTAAGGAGCATATACTTTGAAGATTTCGTCCGCTCCCATGGCTTCGGATAGGCCGGATCTGAGACCATCTCAGCCTCATTGGCGTACGGAATGAAAGTCACATGCCCAGGCAACTTATTGATAGCAAACACCTTCTCATTTTCCCAATCATTCGTGGACTTGGTCTTCGGAACGATGAACTCAACTTCAGCTTCAGATTCTTGGAGGAACCAATGCTGATTGGGGTCACCATCATCAGGAGTCACCTGCACTACCTCGGCTCCGGGCTGCATTGTCTTCACAAGCCCAAGAGCCAAGCCGCTGGAAACGCATTTGAGAGAGATAGAACCGTCTTTATGCATGGTCACTACCCACCACTGGTTTTGATTGTTCATGTCATCCGGCCATTGGATAACGGGATGGCCGGAACCTTCTCCTCCTCCGTCATTGTCAAGAGCCTGGAAAGAGAAACCATTGACCAGCAGGTAGGTTTCATCGCCAAGAGGCCTGAACTGCCATGCCTGAGCGGGGTTTTTCTTGTCAGGAACGGAAAGATACATATGACTTTCCGAACTGAGGCTGGCTTGGTTGTCAAGTACAAGTCCGCCGGCAGTAGCGATCTGATAAACCTTCTCTGGACTGATTTTCTGAGCGGAGGCATTAACCGCCGCGGCCATAATAGCGATTATGAATAAAAACTTTCTGATCATCTCTTAGGGAATATACAATCTATCAGCGGGAAGCGGGCCCGAATAACCGTCCGGAGACGCAAGGTTCACAGACAGCATCTGGCCCTCACAATCCTCGAAATAATGAAGAGTTAAACGATGAAGACCTTTCTCAAGATTCACGAAGACCAGCTTTGACTGGGTTGAATGCGATCCATCGATGTCAAGAATCTTATCTCCGTCTATCTCAAGGACAGCCCCATCATCCGAAACCACCGTGAATTGGTGAACACCACTGCGAAGAGCCATAAACCAGCAATCGAACACATATCCGAAATGATCCTTGTCCGGATCTTCATCCACAGCTATCGCCGACATGGTGCCCTGAGAAGTGATTTTGCCATTCTTAAGCATCTCCGAGGTGGACATGAAATCTCCCTCGTATCTGACATAAGCCACACCCTGGCCAGAGGTCTCAACTTCCGAAGCGGGATATAATTTATCACGAGAATAATCGATTGACTCATGAACGGCAATATTACGCGCCCGAAGTTGATTGACTGTCATCACTCCCCCAGCCCAGGCCCCTTCAGCCAACTGGTTCATCCCCGCGAACTGGATGACAGCCATCAAGTCATCTTCTGCGCCATCATTTACCGCCGCGAAAGGATTTCTCTCCATATGCAGGAAAGAAAGCGGCATCTCTGCGATCTTGACCCTCCAAAGCAAATCCTCGTCATCAGCTACAGCTCTCTTGGCCTCAGCGAATATCTTCCTGCCCTCGGAAATGAACTCATCCGTGTACATCGGATCGTTGGCGATAATATAACAATTCGCATGTACTCCAGGCCTGCGGAGTATCCTGTCTTCCAAGTCGAGATAATCCCGGATATACTTGCCGGCAGCTCCGTAATACCCGTCGGTGAAATCTTTGATCAGAGCATCCACATCCGCGTCAGGATTCCACATCAGCTTCGCGAGAACCCAGGAGCGCATCTCCCTCAGCTCACAAGAAACAGTCTGATAATCACCTTCTTCCAATATTCCGATGGCGTTATTGTCCCGGAAATCCTTGATGTGCGAGGCCATCGTCTTCCAGTTGGCCACAGGCAGGCAATACTGTGCGAAATCAGTCACATAGTCCCAAATGTAGAGGTGCGGGGCTATCGCCGACCAATCACGTAAGTCCTTGAGGAATTCGACATTGCGTTCGCAATCATCATAGTCGTGAAGCAGGCAGCACTCGATGCTGCAAAGACGGATGACCACATTGTCCCTCGGAACAATGTCCTTCGGAGCATGACGGGTGTATTGGTAAGCGAAGGTGCCGATGTACTTGTCCGGGAACTCATCCTTGACGGCATCCGCCACCTGGTTCACGAACCACACCATCAGCCCCGATTGCCCTCCATACTTCTCCGCCAAGGCGGTACACTCATCGCATTGGCAGAATAGCTGGTTGTCACATTGCTCCATTGAATATATCAGGAAATCCGGCTCCCGGCGCATCACCTCTTTTATCCTATCTACGCATACCTCAAGCACTTCCGGATTGGAAAGACACAGCTGGGCATAGTTTGAGAGGCGTTTCCCGTCCCGCAGGGAGAAATACTCCGGATGAGAGGAATAAAACTCGGCGGGTGAGACCAGATAGCCCATGGCGTGGACTCCCCAATAACCCTCGGCGGTCCCGGGAATTGTCTCGCCTGGATTGATTCCGGGAAGACGCACGAAATTATTCCTGGTCCTCGCTGAGAACGCGGGATTGCTTCTAACATCCAGGACGCAGTTGTCCCTGATCTTTATCCCAGGTTCCTCATGCCTGTCCAACTTGCCGAAACTCCAGGCATCCTTATGCGGAACTACACTGACCTCACTGGAGTACCACCTGCAGCCAAGCTCTTCCTCAAGGAATGAATACACGGCGTAGAGGGTTCCACGCAGGGATCCGCCCCAGAAAAGGACATCTCCTCCGACACTTTTCACAGTGAAAGAATCGTCCCTGTCCCCGGGCTTCACAGCTTCCGGAACCAGCTCGGTGACTAGCTGGTTGAACCCGACAATCAGCCTTTTGCCCCTGGTTCCTCCGGACAGATCCGCCACAGGCAGATCTGTTCCGGAGACCTCCTTGATCCAGTGCCTCAGCTCCTCAGCCGCATAGCGTTCCGACTCAGTGGCGTCTGGAGCGAGGACTATAGTGTAAGCGGACTTGCCGTCCTTAAACAACTCGTGGCTCCCACAGGATGTCAAGGCAAGCGAGATAATCGCCAAGAGAAGAACTCTGATACTCTTCATAAATGGTTCGCCTCTTCCAACAGAACTAATTGGTTTTCAAAATGATGGTCGGATCAAGAGGATAGCGGCCGAAGTCTTTGCCATATATGGCCAGACCTCCGTCCAGATCCTCAGCGGGTACCGTGAAACGCAGAGTGACCTTCCCGGTCTTAAGTATCTCTTCGTAAGGCAGGCTGCCGAGAGGAACCTCGATCTTCACAAGCTCACCATAAGAGCCGCCCTCACGCATCTCGGAGATTGCCGGTTGGGCTCCCCATGAGAGAATTCCACGATGGTCAGCAGGATCGTCAGCCAAATCATGTTTCGCAATAACCTTCCCATTGACAGACACTTCCAACTTTGAAGGCCACAATGTGGTGTCCGTCATAGCGTAGGAGTTCAGGGACTTGCAGTGGTCGAAAGTACCCTTTCCGAGCATGTAGTCACCCTGGATGTCATCACCTTCTTTGTCCTTTCCGAACTTCTCCTTGGCGGAAGCCTCGAACAACAAGGTCGCAGAACGGACGCTTTCCGGGTTGAGATCCTTCGGCAGGTCTATGGTGTATTCGAAATATCCATGACCGAAACCATTCTCTTTCAGACCATTATAAATGGACGACTTGCCATTGGACCACTCGGCTGCCGTGTAGGAAGACGGGGCGAATGTCATGACATATGTGTCCATAGGCAAAGGAGTCTTGCCGTCTTTCACCCTGAATGTGGTGAAATTATGATGGAGGACATCTCCCTTGTCGTTCTTGAGCGT
>OMQO01000162.1 GCA_900313275.1 uncultured Bacteroidales bacterium | reverse complement strand
TGCCTGGGTTTGCAAGTGACATTCATCAAAAAATGTTGGATGCAACTATGTATGTCTCTTCGTCGAATTACGAAGGAATCTCAAATTCTATGCTTGAAGCAATGGGGATGGGCTTTCCGACTATAGTGACCGATTGTCCAGTGGGGGGAGCGCGAATGGTGATTAGAGATGGTGTGAATGGCGTACTGATTCCTGTTGGTGACACAGTTGCCTTTTATCGGGCAATGAAGAAGGTGATTGAGGATAAATCATTTGCTAAGAAAATTTCTAATGAAGCAACGAAAGTGAATGATATATATCCTATTGCAAAGATTAGTAAAAGATGGATTGAAGTGTTCTAATGATGAAATTAACAATACATAAAAAAAAGCCGACAATATCAGTAACACAGTTTGGGTATTTATTAATTATAATTGTTGCTGTTGTTAGGGCAATACATTTCCACGTTAATAGTGGTGACAATATGGATTTAACTAGGCATTTTTATATGATGCAATTAGTTAAAAAGTGATGATGGATTTTCTTTTTGTTCATTGGAATGTCGATCCCGTGATGTTTCATCTCGGGCCGCTGCAGATACGTTGGTACGGGCTGCTTTTCGTCTCCGGTTTCATTCTCGGGTACTGGATATTCACGAAGTTCTGCGAGCGTGAGAAGGTCAATAATGATTTTCTCGACCCGCTCCTCTACACCTTGCTTTTAGGTACCCTGGTCGGTGCCCGTCTGGGCCATTGCCTGTTCTATGGTTTCAGCTACTATTTCGGTTCTTGGAAGGGTTTCCTGGAGATATTCAAAGTCTGGGAGGGAGGATTGGCTAGCCATGGCGGCACCATTATGCTGATTCTCTGCATGTGGTGGTTCGCCTGGAAATTCGGCAAGAAGTACCATATCGACTTTCTCTGGATTTTGGACCACCTTTGCATCGCCGTGGCTTTTGCCGCGACTTTTATCAGGCTCGGAAACCTTTGCAACTCAGAGATTTACGGTAACGTCACGGATCTTCCTTGGGGTTTCATTTTCGAGCGCAGGGGGGAGACGGAGCCGAAGCACCCGACCCAGATTTACGAGGCCCTTAGCTATCTTATCCTCGGAATATCTCTTGTCTGGCTCTATGTCAAGAAACTTGACAAGATGTACAGGGGATCTTTCATCGGGTTTTTTTTCATCGTCTGCTTCGGGATGAGATTCCTGATCGAGTTTATCAAGGAACCCCAGGAGGCCTTCGAGAACGACATGATCCTGAATATGGGTCAGACTCTCAGCATACCCTTCGTGTTGCTGGGCATCGGACTCCTGATTTACGCTTTCAAGAAGAAGATTCCAGCCCGGGCGATCATCCCGGACACCCGTCCCAAGAAAGCCGAGCCGACTCATTACGCCAAGAGCCTCAATGGCTGATGTGACATTAAAACGAATAAACCGGAAAATATTGGAGATTTCAATGTTTTCCGGTTTGTTTTAGTATAACATTTGCAGTAAAATATAAGTTTGTTTTGTTTGATAATACAGTTTTAGGATATGATAATTAAAAGACTGATAATGGCGGCCACGCTGATGGGAATAGTCACCGTGGCGTCAGGGCAGTACAAGACTGGATCAGTACCGGTTGAGGTCAAGACGGACACTTCGGCGGTGGTCATCACTTTGGAGGATGCCTTGAAAATCGCTCTCAGTGAGAACGTGGCTGTCAAAGTGGCGGACAAGGAGATTGAAAGAAGCCAGTACGCCAAGAAAGGGACATATTCATCCCTTTTCCCCCAGGTGAGCGGCTCCGGATCCTACCAAAGGACCATCAAGAAACAGATAATGTACATGGATTCCGACAGCGGTGATGATGAGGAAGGCGGCGGAGGGTTCGGCATGCTCAGCTCTCTGGCCCCTTATTTCATCAGGATCAATGAGTTGTCCGCTATGCAGGGAATGCCTCTGATCATCCCGGGAGAGAGCGAGAGCTCAAGCTCCAACAGCGGTTTCGCGGTCGGTCGTTGGAATACTTACAACTATGGTGTGTCCGCTCAGATGCCTCTGATCAATGCCCAGTTATGGGAGAGTTTGAGAATCTCCGGCCAGGCGGTCGATTTGGCCGTGGAGAAAGCCCGTTCGTCGAGGCTTGACATGGTCACCCAAGTCAAGCAGGCCTTCTATGCGGTCCTTCTCGCCAAAGAGGCTTTCAATGTTTACAAAGAGGTCTATGAGAACGCCGTGGAGAACTTCTTGCAGACGGAGAGGCGTTACAATGCTGAAAAGGCTTCCGAACTTGAATACACCAGGGCCAAGTCCGTTGTTGCCGGGGCTATTCCGAATGTTTACAACGCCGAAAGCTCAGTGATGCTTGCTCTTTGGCAGCTTAAGGCGGTGATGGGAATCGACCTTGACAGGAATATTGATGTCTCCGGGGCTCTGGACGATTATTCCTCCCAGATGTTCAGGGACATCCATGAGAATGAGGATCCTCTTTTGGACCATAACACCACACTCCGTCAATTGGAGCTTCAGGCTGATCAGCTGGCCTCGACCATCAAGATGTATAAGGCCGCTTATCTGCCGACATTGTCAGCGGCATTCTCCTACAGCATGATTGCCATGACAAATGACTTCAAGTTCAGTGAGTACAAATGGTCGCCGTATTCCTATGTTGGCTTGAGCCTGAATATTCCGATATTCACCGGGTTCAAGCGTCATTATGATGTCAAGCAGGCAAAGGTTCAGGCAGTGGAACTTGACCTCCAGCGGGTGGAGACGGAAAGGCAGCTTAAGATCGCCATACGCCAGTACCTCAACACGATGGAGACCAATATGAATAGCTATAACGCTGCCGCTGAGGCAGTTGAGCTCGCCAGAAAGGCATATGACATCGCCGCCAAATCTTACAAAGTCGGGAAAGGAACCATTACCGACATGAATGACGCCCAGTTGACTCTGACGCAAGCGAGCCTGCAACAGAGCCAGGCTGTCTATAATTTCATTGTGGCCAAGTCCAATCTGGAGAAGACTCTTGGCCATGAGTTTATCGATGAGACTGGTGAGGTCGATTTGGAGAATATGTGATCATTTGAATAAAAACAAAACAAGAATATGAACAGATTATTCAGGACATTGGTTTTTTGCGTCGCTGCCATCTCTATCGCCGCCTGTGGAGGAAAGAAGCCTGAGGCACAAGCTCCTGCCGCCCCGGAGGCGGAGAGGACCACACTTGTGTCAACCACTGAGGCATTTGTGATGGAAGTACCTCAGACAGAAGTGTATTCATCAACAGTTGAGGCTTATGCCATCAACAACATAGCGCCACAGACGCCTGGAAGAATCCAGACCATCAGGGTCGATGTTGGCTCTTTTGTGTCTAGGGGACAGGTTCTCGCCACAATGGATGCCGCCCAGCTGGATCAGACCAGGCTAAAGCTTGTCAATGATTCCACTGAGCTCAGTCGTCTGAAGAGCCTCTACGAGGAAGGAGGTGTCTCCAAGTCGGATTATGACGCTGTCGAGATGGCGTACAATGTAAGCCGCCGCTCATATAACAATTTGGCTGAGAACACTTACCTTCGTTCTCCCATCAGCGGAGTCATCACCTCTAGGAATTATGACAAAGGTGATCTTTATGCTGGTCAGCCGATATTCGTGGTCCAGCAGATAACCCCTGTCAAGCTTAAGGTTGGTGTCTCTGAGGCTGACTATACCAAGGTAAAGATCGGAAATCAGGTGGAGATCACTGTGGATGCCCTTCCAGGACAGTCTTTTACCGGAAAGATAAACAAGATTTATCCCACCATGGATCCCACCACCCACACATTCATCACTGAGATCCTGGTCCAGAATTCAGATAGGGTCTTGCGCCCGGGAATGTTCGCGAGGGTCAAGGTTGAATTCGGTGTAGATGGGTCGTTTCATTCTATTCACCTCACAAAACATGGTCATTGCCGTCAATATCGGTATAGATCAGTTCACCGTTGACCATACGGAGCGCATTGTCCTCTAAAATGATTTTGTCCATTATCCTATACACATCCTTCGGCGTCACAAATCCCGCGTCGGTTTCCAGTTCCAAATTTGCAGCTCTCTGCGGCGTCTTGCGATAAACCAAGCTTGCGGTCGGGACCTTGTTGGTCGCGCCGCCGTGGAAATCATTGTCCGCGTTGGTGACGTTGTAGGTAGAGCGCTGCACGGAACCGTCCGCCGCGGAAATAATGATTCTGTCGGCAAAACCGCCGCTGAGCTTGTTCATTTTTTTCGACAGGCTGCTCCTGACGGCTTCGGTGATCGTCGCCGTGATCTGCTCCGGCGAAACACCGGCGTTATGCAGCGCGATCACCGCGTTGGTGACCGCTTCAATGCCGCTCTCGATATGGTTGAGGTTGGCGGCGCTGAGGGGTGGAGCGTCGTTGTCAACCCATTCGGTTTTTACATATTCATTCATTGATTTCTACCTCCTTGTTGCCGAGATATTCATTCGCCTTGGCTTCAATGATAACGTGCATACCGTTGATACCCTTGATTTTGCGACTGAGGACAAAGCTGTCTACCTCCTGCACCTGACTGTCGCCCGTGACAAGCTTTATCCTGTCGCCCGGCTCCAGCCACCAGCGCGCAAACACATCGGCGTTGTACGGGCGAAAGGTCA
The DNA here is from genome assembly GCA_900313275.1 of uncultured Bacteroidales bacterium. Taxonomy (GTDB): domain Bacteria; phylum Bacteroidota; class Bacteroidia; order Bacteroidales; family UBA932; genus Cryptobacteroides. Next base: position 443 of record OMQO01000162.1, on the reverse strand, counting down.
GCAGGTTGTTGAACAAATAGTTTCTGCCGTCGTTATTGTTATACGCTGTCACAAAATGGCTGATGTTGCTGCACATACGGAAGAGGATATTGTCCGAGACATACCAACTATAGGCTTTACTGTGACCGTACAAGAATGTTCGATTGTTTAGATATTTGAATTGCGCGTAGGAAATCGGCTGCACAACATATTCCTCAAAACGCAGCTCCCTGTAATAGCGGATAATTTCGTCCACCGACCTTTTTCGGGTCGTCGCGCTGTCGGGAATCAACTCCGACAGGCTCTTTACCTTTAGGCTGCCGTCGGCGGTGCAGACAAGGAAACCGGCTTCGGCTTCGGCGTACGCCTGCACAAATTTGAGCGCGTTGACGCCGTTTCCGGCGACAGCATAGATACTCGGTCTGTCAAGCAGCAGCAAATAATTATAAGAAAACCGCGCAGTT
>OMQO01000029.1 GCA_900313275.1 uncultured Bacteroidales bacterium | reverse complement strand
TACCTCGATGGCAATTCCTGCCCCGGCGATATAGTCAAACTCGTCTTGATAATCGTCATTCCGCTTGCTCTTCTTTTCCTCGATGTCACGATACACCACACGTTTCTTCTTGTTGCCCATCAAGGAAGGAATCATATTGTAGATCCTCGTAATCTTGAGTTTGTGTTCTTCATCGTACTGGGAGGCATCAATCCCGTAAAGGGTATGGATTGCCTCGTGGATGTCACGGACAGCCACGATGTTCCTGGAACTCAGGTACTCGTTCACGGCATCGGGCAGACCGCCCACAAGAAGGTATTTCTTGAAGAGATCCATCATCCTCCCGTGCATGGACTCGTCCAGAGACTCCCTCTGTAAAAACTTCAGCTCCAAGACAGATACAGCCTCTTCGGTAAATCCATTCGCCCAGAGGAATTCTTCAAAATCGAGCTGGTACATATGCTTGATGATGACGCTTCCGGCAGGCACGGATGTCGTCTGCCTAAGCGTTACACCGAGTAGGGAGCCGCTGGCAATATACGTATATCGTCCGTCTTCCTTCAAGAACTTCAGCAGCGTCAGGAGATGGGGATAAGCCTGAATCTCGTCCAGGAAGATGATCGTATCATCCTTCGTTCCCCTTAATTTCTCTCCGGCAACCGTGCTCAGCCGGAAATAAAACTCCTCTTTGGTCGTTGCCGCCTCGAAGAGTCTGGGGCCGTTCTTATCCTCTGCGAAGTTGATCTCCACATAATTCTGGAAGAGAGACGTGGCTACGTCGCGTATGATGTATGACTTCCCGATCTGACGGGCCCCGTCGATGACCAGGATCTTGCTGTTCCTACTGGCAAGATGCTCATGGATATAGGAGCGAATCTTTCTTTTTAGCATAGAATCACATCGTTTACATGGCAAAGGTACGCTTTTCCATGAAAAATCAAACATAAAAAGGACGCTTTTCCAAAGAATTTAAGGCCTAAAAAGGACGCTTGTCCAAGTCGGGTGTATTGGCACTTGGTTATTTGGCGGGAAATTCATAGGTGCCTCGGAAGATAAAAATAAAGCTAACTAATTGATTATCAATTAGTTAGCTTGTGCCCCGGGCGGGACTCGAACCCGCACAGCCGTTTCGGGCCAAGGGATTTTAAGTCCCTCGTGTCTACCATTCCACCACCAGGGCGTGTGAGTTGACACTTCTGCCGTCACACACTCCGCAAAGGTAGTAAAAAGAGACAATCCTACCAAATCTCACTCCCTAGAAGCATTCCAGCCCCCAAAACGACACCAACTCACATCTCAAGCAGCAGTCGGAAGCATTCCACGCCCCAAAACGACGCCGACTCCCTTAATAAGCCTCTGCCGGAAGCATTTCATGGGTCAAATCGCTGCCGGCATCCTCCGCTTGACTACCAAAGCCTCCGCACGACCAGAATCCTATTCTTTCTTCGTGTCAGTCTTGGCCTGGAAGCGGGCGACGTTGACGATGAAACGCTCGTGGGTGCCCTCGCCGATGATGCCCTTCGAGTCCTGGGCGACAACCCGGAAAGTCAGCCTACGTCCATCAATACCAATTAGTTCCGAGTCGCACCAAACCTTCATACCCTCCGGTGTGGCGCTCACATGCGAAACATTGACATGAGTCCCGACGGTCTCGAAGCCCTCATCGAGATAGGGCTGGACGCTGAGCCGGCAGGTGCGCTCCATAAGGGTGATCATAAGTGGGGTGGCGAATACCCGCACGGTGCCGCTGCCGATGTGGCAAGCGAGCAGTTCAGGAGTGACTATTTCCTCCTGGTAGCCTTTAATTCCTAATTCAACCATAGTAGATTCTTCATTTCATTCAGAATGGCAAACGGCCCTTCGACAAGCTCAGGGACCGGAAACAGGCGAGCCACTGGGACCGTAAACAGGCGAGCCACTGGGACCGGTTGGTGAGCCTGTCGAACCACAGGGACCATCATCAAGCCAGCAACGCCTCCAACTCGGCAGCCACGTGCCCAGGGAGGATAATGTGATGATTCCCAATTGGTTCCTTTAAGAAGTATTCAGCCGCAGAAGCAGGCAGCTTAACCACCACCTGTGTCCGGCAAAGGTCCGGCTTTGCCTCGCAACGCAGCAGCTCACCTTCGCAGACAAAGTGCCTGGAAAGGTCGCCGGAAACCTTGAAAACAGTGACGGGGCCCGAAGGAATATGCCCTCGGATTCCGACCCCTATTCCCGACTCAAAATGCGTGTCCAACCCGAATGAAGAGACCATGTCGAGCGGAACGGTGCAATGCGCGAATACAATCTCACCACTCTCAGGATCGATGCTGGAAGGATTGGCTTGGAAGCCGCTACAGCCCGTAACAGCCCTACCGACCATCATCGAGATCATGGCCGGAATATCCCCTTCGCAACCAGCGACAATGCCTTCGGAGTTAAGCCGGGCAAGCGCCAAACAACCGGTGTTGTGTACGGAGGTCAGAAGGTCGAAACACCTGATAGTCAAGCCGGAAAGGCCATAATCAGAGGCAAGGATCTTCAAAGCCTTATAGATACGGTAAGCTCCCGGAATGGCTTCTTTGACTTTTGTGGGCTGGCCGGTATAAGCCTCTCCGACCGCTTCTCTGGATTCCTGGATCTCATCCTGTAAAGAAGAATATTCCTCCACAAGCTCCTCCATCGGAATGTGCTGAAGGTTTATTCCCAGACGGTCGAAGACCACTTCCTCGTCCACCCCGCTCGCTATCAGCCAATCAGAGGGCTTCCCGATCACTCCGAGAGTGGTGTAAGCGAGGAAGCGCCTGGCCTCCTCGATCACCTCCAGCGACTCCAGCCTTGAGCGGATGTATGCCGGACTCCCGTGAAGGATCTCCCCGCGGAGTCCCTCCTGCCGCAAATATGACAGGATCTCCATCGAAGCAGCGAGCGAGTTGCTCTTTCCGGATGTGAGCAGCAGAATAGTCTGGCGCGAGAGCCCTTGCAAAGTCGGCAGCAACTCCTCGAACAGGCCTTCAGTACCGCCCGTCCTGACAAAAATCAGCGACAGGTCATATCCATAATCGGAGAAATCATCGCCCTTGAATGAATATTCAATTCCCAGGGACTCCAGGAATTCCCTTGTGGCAGCATCCACGGCGGCCTTGTCGTGGAGCGGAGAAGTCAAAGTGTAGATTGAAACCATAGGATCAGATTTGCCTATAAATATAGTATTTATTAATTTCGTAACAATTAAAAATACCTCGCAATGAGATTTCCGAAGCTCACATCCATCATCGCGATAACAGCAGCCGCGATTACCCTGTTTTCCTGCGGCACAGTCCGCCGCGTCACCACCCTCCAAGTCGGTACCTACAACCTCCGTAATGACAACCGTGGGGACTCCCTCAAAGGGAATGGCTGGAAACAGCGCTGCCCGATCATAACCCAACAGATACTGTTCCACGACATTGAGATTTTCGGCACCCAAGAGGGATTCTTCCACCAGCTAGAGCAGATGAAATCCCAACTGCCCGGCTATGACTATATTGGCGTGGGAAGGGACGACGGCAAACAGGCAGGTGAGCATTCGGCCATTTTCTACAAAACCGATGTGTTCGATCTCCTGGACCACGGCGACTTCTGGCTCTCAGAAACTCCCGAGGTGCCGAGTGTCGGCTGGGACGCTGCAATGAACCGCATCTGCTCCTGGGGCCATTTCAAGGTCAAAAACACCAAGCAAGAACTCTATTATTTCAGCCTCCACATGGATCATATCGGTGTCCAAGCCAGAATGGAAAGCGCCAAACTGGTTGTCCAGAAGATTCGCCAGATGTGCGATGGAAAACCTGTCGTCCTGACCGGGGACTTCAATGTGGACCAGACCAATCCTATCTACTCGGTGTTCGTCGAAAGCGGCATCCTGGAAGATAGCTACGAGATTTGTGAGATCCGTTACGCGCTTGATGGAACCGCCAACGGGTTCGACCCCAACAGCTTCACTTCCAGCAGGATAGACCATGTGTTCGTCACCCCGGGCACAAGGGTGATCCGCTATGGTGTGCTGACCGACACCTACCGCACGATGACTGCGGAGGCCCAGAAATATGAAAACGGCAATTTCCCGAAAGAGATTTCTTTCCAGGCCTACCAGGCCCGCACTCCTTCCGACCACTTCCCCGTGAAAGTCGTCCTTCAATTGCCGCGGTAATATATAGAACAATATACAACGATCATGTACTTTTCAGACCATAACGAGAACATCACTTTCAGCAACGAATGGGGTCGCATCCTTAAAGTGGAGGGAAAAGGATTGGTGTGCGCGGAAGACTTGAATGCCAGTCCCGGTAGATTCAAGCCAGAGGAATACTCTAAATTGGAGTTCACAAAGGGAATAACCAAGGTGACCAAAGGCTTTATTGAGGCGTTCACTTCGATAGAATGCCTGGTTATAGCCTTCTCGGTGAAAAGTATAGAACGGACCCCGGAATTAGATAACTTACTGATAACCAACAATGTCCTTATCAGGGGAGAATATAACTCGCTGGCCGAGAAACTGGCGAAAGAACTGGGACTCCAGTTCCTTCACTGCGACATCTTCCTATGCTGGACCCGTTCTTCCCCCGCCGGCAATTACGACGGCTACTACGAAAACACCAAACGTACCCTTTGTTTCAGGCTGGACGGTCCTCCTTATATCTTCAGGGAGATATTTACCCCGGGGATATCAGCCGGAAACAACGGAGGGGCCGATCTTAGGGAGGATCTCCCCGAGGATTTCTATGTGGGATGCGATCTCGATGGCTTCACCTACAACCTGCCCCAGATATGCGAAGAAGCCATCATGCAAAACAAGCAACTCGAACGCTTCCTTCGCATCTCCAACCAACGACTAAAACCCTCTAGGAAAACCCCTTCTAACAAATAATTGTTCATCTAGGCATCATTTATTCAGCAGTCTGGTTATCTCATTTCTGGACAAGCCAAAGATGCGGGCCAATTGTGGTACCGTGGTCTTCATTGTGTGATATACATAAGGAATAAGTCTGGCTTTTCTTGAAGATGGCAGATCACGGACTCCTGTCATGAACCATCGCAAAGAAATCGCCTCAACCTCTTTGAGAAACTCGGCGTCAGTCTTCATCTGCCTAGGCGATACTACCAGTTTTTGAGTCATCTCTGCCATATTAACACCTCCAACACTCTTGTGAAAAAACGTCTCGTCGTTATTGAAAGCTCGCTCAAGGTAGGCAATGTCACAGAAACTATCAGGCTCCAACTCACCTTCAGAATTCACCCTCCAAGGAACATCTCCCATATTATCGCCTGTGTGGAGAACTTCCCTGCACTCCCGCCTTGTCATATCAGACACCGCCCTGCCTTTGCCAACAGATGATTCACTCCGGAAAAAAGCCCTGAAACCAGTCCATTTGTAATCCATCAGGTTCTTTGCTCCGTTATCATACGCATTCCTTGGAATATAAGCCAGTGCATTTCTCAAGTACCAGTCCGTGTCCAGCAATTGCACATCGACATCCGTTCGGTGAAGAACCTTTGAGTTTCCATACTTTCGGCTATAGATTTGAGAGTACATCCGTTTGACTTCACGAGCATAAGCCTTTGCCTCATAAACACTTCTAGCTAGAACGGCCATGTGGGCGTGATTGGACACAACAGCATAGATGATGATAATCACATTCTTCCGTCTGGCGCAAATGACCATACATTTCACCAGCGTGTCACAATCCTCATCGTCCTTGCATATTATAGACTTTTCCAATCCTTCATAACTGATGTGGAAAGGAAGGACGGCACCAATAGAGCCGTCCGGCAGCCTTCTGGCCACAGCTTTGATGTAACCCATCAGTTAAATTTCGTCGGAAGAATCTTGCCGAAAAAGGAAGTGTCACCAACAACCAACGGCCGTTGCTTGGCATGAGGGTCATAGCCAAACTTCGTTTTCAACGAGTCAGCATACTTTTCTATGGAAGGAATAAAATCGAACATCATCATTGACCAAAATTCCTCGGCCTGGGCATAAGGCTCAGAACTGGCGCACATCTCCGTCATGCTCAACAACCTTATCACCTTGCTGACGCAAGTGTCTTTATCTCCCCAAATCCTTTCAACCATCTTGGAAAGAAAACTGTTGAAAAACGACCTGGTTTGTTTAAGATTGCCCTTGGACCATTTCTCATCCAGCCAATTTTCATTGTCCGTGCGAAAATCAAGTTCGCCCTCGTCATTAATGAATACTTGAAGAAGATTTTTCATAATAAAAAAGTTTAATTGTTAACACCTGCAATATAGACATAATTCCATATAGTAGCAAGGGAAAATGTACAAGGTAGGCAAAGACCCTTGAGACCTTGTACAAGAATCGCCAATATACCTAACTCTGATGTACAAGGTCCCGACCACAGAATCACACCAAGCGCAAAAAGGGATATATCTTTTCGCGATAAAGGAATCAATCCGTATATTTGTGGAAGACAAAAGGAATATGCACCATGAGTAGATTCACTGAGATTTTCCGCAAACTTTGGCAGGGGTTCATTAGTAGCGTCCGGGAGTTCCCGTTGGAGGCGCTTCTCGGGGTGACATATTTCGTGATATTCCTATTCGAGGGTAGCGTCAGAGAGATCTTGGGCAAAAGTGATGTTTTCTACCTGTTCTTCTGGTTCTTCCCTCATTATGTCCTTCTGTTCACTCTCCACAAGTGGAGTCGGAAACACTTGACATTCAGAATCTTGTACTGCTTGTCCTGGTTCCTGTGGATCCCGCTTCTGATTTGGGGTTCAGAAAACCCGGGATGGAGTCTCGCGGTGGCTTATATCTTAGCGATAACATTGCTGATAATAGGACAGGAACCTCTTGATAACGAGTCTTATGGGCGAAACATCCTGGGCACTGTCATCAATGTGGCGGCGGGATTCATTATAGGGGCCATGCTGATCGCCATAGTGGAAATCATCATAGCCTCTGTCAACTTCCTCTTTGATCTTGACTTGAAAGACAAATGGTTCACGGATCCTATGGCTTTCATCGCTTTTGTGGTCATGCCTCTGCTTTGCTGCTCATTCGTGACCAAGAATAGTCACAAAGAATCCAACGGAATAATCCTCAAGATCTTCATAGACTACATCCTCTCCCCCGCCCTGATCATCTACACGGCCATTCTTTACATTTACATAGCGAGAATCGCTCTTCGCTGGGAACTGCCAAACGGAGGAGTCGCTTACATCGTGGCCATCTTCATGACAGTCGGACTCGTCTGCTACCTGTTCCGTCTCCTTGTGGATAAGCGGCATTTCGAATGGTTCTACAAGGCTTTTCCTTTTATCGCCATTCCCCCTCTTATCCTGCTCTGGATCGGGGTGTTCCGCCGCATAGGTGAATATGGACTCACCGAGGTCAGAGTCTATCTTATCTGCCTCGCCCTGCTGCTGACCATTTTCACGGCCATGCTCGTGAAAGACAAGACGAGGAACTTCCAGCTGATGACCCTGATCTTGGCGGCATCCGCCATACTGTTCACATATATTCCCGGAATAAGGGCAAAGGACTTCGGAATAAGGAGCCAGAAAGCAAGGTTAGAGAAAGTCCTCCCGAAAGTTCTTGTTGATGGAAAGTTCCCGGAAATAATTAATTATAAAGCAATTGCCGCCGACCAAGGACTAAAAGAAGCCTGGATGACGGTTGATGGATCCTACAATTACCTCAAACGGAATATGTCGCCCCGAGAGTTCAAGTCAATACAAAGCGATCTCGGAGAGTACCAGTTCAGGACGTGGGAATTGGAGGGAAAGCCTGAAACCGCAGTCGCTGGATGGTCTATCCGCGACATCGGGGGCCCTATCAACCTCGGGGAATACAATCAGTTGATACCGCCTTCCGAATATCATTATTATGAGGACTCCTCTGTCGCGATATTCTACAAGGACAAAACCAGGACTGAAGAACTCCTCAGGTGCGAGATCCGCAAGATGCTAGACCATAAAGATGTATCCTCGCTGGGGAAGCTCGTCTACAAGAACGATGACTACATGGCGGTGTTCGATAGGATAGATGATTTCAACACATCGGATTTGTCATTCTCAACCGGAAGCCACACCCTCTATAAAAAACACCGATAGAAGTGTCCATCGCCCAACATAAAGGTAACCCGTTCGGTGTCAGGGTAATAGATAGCCTTTCAATGCTGGAGGCCATCAAAACCTTCGGCATCATCCCTTTCTTCGAGAACCAAGTATCGGGCTTTTCTATCGAGGAGATGACCCCGCCTGGAAGCTGGTTCACAGACGAGGATCTCGGACCGTGGGATTGGAAGGTAGATGTCGTGCAAAGCGGGGAGATCGTGTACGGGAAGTTCCTCTGCGGAGGAAAGGCGGCTTTCGCCACCCCTGAATGGTACGCCCATCTTCGCAACTGGAGACTCTCCCAAGAGAAGTTCAAACCTACGGCCGAAGGACGGAAGGTATTGAAACTCATAGAGAAAGAAGGCTCGTGCGTTTCCCGTCAAGTTCGTGAGCTGCTCAAAGTGAAAAAGAGCAAGTCGGACTCTGTACTGGCCGCTCTGATGAACGGCACCAGATTGATAATCGGAGACATACAGCGGGTTTACAAGGGGCCGAACCTTGAATATAAAGGTTGGCAGACTGCCTCCTACTGCACCCCGGAATCTCTATTTGAGCGCCCGGCCGAAGAATTCGGGCCCTGGCACATAGGCGGAAGCACCCTGAAATGCAGTTGCTCCCCGGAAGAATCCTATTCAAAACTCAAGAGCCATATTAAAGAATTATTCCCGGAAGCCACTGAGAAACAAATAGATAAAATCATATGACCATGAATGTCGGAATAATCGGGGCCGGACACATCGCCGGCAAGATCGCAAGGACTCTGGAATGGACGGAAGGAATAACAGCGATCGCCATCGGGTCGAGAAGTCTTGAGAAGGCCGAGGCTTTCGCGAATGAATTCAGAATCCCAAGGGCATATGGCTCATATAACGCCCTTCTGGAGGATCCGGATGTGGATCTGGTCTATGTTGCCACCCCTCACTCCCATCATTTTGATGTGACAATGGAAGCCATCAGTAAAGGGAAAGCCTGCCTTGTCGAGAAGGCGTTCATGGCGAACGCTAAAGAGACCAAGGCCGTTCTGGACCTCGCCAAGGAGAAAGGCGTTTTCGTGGCCGAGGCGATATGGACCCGCTACCAGCCCGCCAGGGACATCATAAACCGGCTTATCTCTTACGGAAGGATTGGCACAGTCTGTCAGATCAGTGCCACCCTTTCCCATAGGGTCATGCATCTTCCACGCATTGTCAGACCGGAGCTTTGCGGAGGCACCCTGCTCGACATAGGGATATATCCCCTGAATTTCGTCAGGATGGTTTGCGACAACCCGATTGAAAGAATAGAATCCCAATATGTCCTATCCGACGAGGGGGTGGACATCAGCGAGACCATCTCAATGACACTGGAAGGCGGAGTGCTCGCGGTCATCCAAAGCTCGGTCTGTTGCGAGGGATTCAACACCGCTTCGATCGCCGGCACTGAAGGCACCATCGTTATCGACAACACCAACAATCCCCAGCGGATCCAGATCTTCGCAAAAGGAGGTAGATTCATTGAGGAAATAGCTGTCCCTGAAAACATTAGCGGTTATGAATATGAGTTCTTCGCTTGCAAGGACGCCATGGAAAAAGGCCTCATAGAGCCGCCACAGATGCCGCACTCCGAGACCTTATTCCTCATGGAGCTCATGGACTCCCTCCGCAAAGAATGGGGTGTCCGTTATCCTATGGATTAGGTACAAGATAGGAAGCAATACAGCCGAGAGGGAACAAGTCCCGCCTCCCTGCGCTTCGCGCCCTATCCGGGTAAATGGTCGGCGGTGGCTTGTTCCCTCTCGGCTTGCAAAATTATCTATTCGATGTAGATATTCCTGAATGCCAGCGGACCACCTTCGCTCTGGAGGGCGATGTAACCGGTCTTGTAAGCGAGCGTCGCTTCATTCTCAAGGCTACCGTTGATGTAAACCATCATCTTGTCACCCTTGCAAATGATCTCAGCGCGGTTCCACTCCCCGTCCGGAAGCTCAATAGCCGCCCCGGAATGGATCCTCTTCTTCATCGGGAACTTAACCTCCGGATCATAAGGCACTTCCTTGATCCTGGCACCACCGAGAGACACGATGTCGCCAGCCCGCCCGGCCATAAGCTGGCACTCATAGGCAGTCGGCCAAATCATGTCATTCTGTATTCGCTGGAATATTCCGCTGTTAGTTCCGGCTCCTATCCATTTCCACTCCACATGAAGCGAGTAATCCCCATACTGGCTAACTGTCCTAAGATAGCCGTTAGGCTTGCCGGAGACCACTATGCAACCATCCTCAACCTTGAATACGGGCTCATCAGAAGCGGACTCAATTAGAGAAACCCAGCCTGAAAGATCCTTCCCGTTGAAAAGAACGATCTGTTCTCCTTCAAAATGATTGTAAATTACCGTGGGACGAAAAGCTCTCGTGCTGAGATTAGGAAACCACATGTCCTCCGCGGTTAGCCCACATTCCCGGGCAACGTCAATGCTGTGTTCCAGACGACCGAAATCAGCGTCCACGTTATTGGTCCCGAAGGTGAACTTGATCCCACGCTTCTTGGCCTCCCTGATAATGTACTCATTGGGAATCTTATAGCGGGCACTGATCTCAAGGGCTATCCCATTCTCTTGCATGACATCCAGAACCTTCGCCACCCTCTCGGGAGTCCACATCTGGTCGAACCTGTCGCTCAGGAAGGCAGGGAGGAAAAACGCGTTGGCGAAAATGTCCGCCGGCTCGTTAGTCAAAATCTTAACGGTCTGATCGACAATAAGATCCATATATTTCTGATCAGAAAGACCATCCGGACGAACCTCTTCATCTCGGTAGATTCTGGAGATACGGCCCTTATGGTCCACGATGGTCATCGCATCTGTGAACAGGTAGTCAAAAGTACCCAGCGCCACCGAAGAGAAATCCGATGTCCATTTCCGGCCTTCTCCCTGAACTCCCCTAAGGAAAGGAAGATCCTTGACCTCGTCGTAATATTCATACACCTCCTGGTCATTCGCGAGCATCCTGCCCACTCCTCCGGCCCCGGCGTTGGGAGCGACTCCATAGTTGATTCCGTAGTTCATGCTCATGGCCTGGGCCATCTCGGCTGTCAGGCCGCCCTTAAGGTGGACATGCCAGTCAATCACAGGGAAATCCTCCTGCTGGAGCTTGATCGCCTTGTCAGCAGTCTCGTCAACCGGAGGAAGGGTGTCACACGGATTGAGGGCATCGGCAGGCAGTTTTGTCAGCTTCATGTCCTTGAACCGGACGGTGCCTTCCCCTCCGACAAGACTGACGGCTCCATGGCCAAGCCGCATCTTCTCATATTGAGGAAGTCGCCAAGGCTCAGCAGGTTCCGTGTAGCAGACCACATCAACCCCCTTGATTTTCACGGATATGTTCTTGCCTCTCACAGCGACCTCAAGAGGTGTCCACTCCCCCTCTTCCTCGAGGGCCCTGTAGAGGTTGCGCACATGAAGAAGGGAACCGCTCTTGATGGTTCCGTCAATCGGGCCACCGTGCAGAAGAACCTGATAGCCGCTTCCGGTACCGTCATCGTGAAAGGCCACGCAGGCCGAGGAACCAGGCTCCGTCTGGAACTCGCCACTCAAGATGAAATTGGTGTAATCACCCTTGAACTGATGACGCGCGCCTTCCGCGACGACCAATTCCTTGTCGCCGCAGGAAATCAGGGTCATGGCGACCGCGGCGGCGGTCAACCAGGAAATAAAACCGACTGTTCTCATTGTCTGTTTGTCTTGTTTTTCTGTTTTATCCGTTAGCGGTGAATGACAGGATGTGGGCTACGACCTCCTCCGGCTCATCCGTGATGGACAGGATAAGGTTCTTGTAAACTCCCCTGTCAAGCAGGTCCTCAAGGAGAGGATAAACAGGAATCTGCTTGCTGAAGAACTCCTTGCCGAAGAACACCATGGGGCTGGCGTAACCGAATGATTCATAGTGGTTTTGCGCCGCATCCTGGAATATCTCCTGCATTGTTCCGGCTGATCCAGGAGAATAAATGATGCCGCCTTTGGATATTGTAAGGAGAATATCCTCGCGGACGCTGTTCATGAAATACTTAGCGATGTCAGTAGCCAAAGGGGTTGACGGCTCGTGGCCATAGAACCAGGTCGGAATACCAAGGCTGCGGTACATCTCCTGAGGGTATTTCTTCCTGACCTCAAAGGCGGTCCTGAGCCAACCCGGATCACGGAAAGTGGGAGCCACGAGGAGTATTGACAGAGCGTCGTCAAACTCCTCTTCGCTCCTGCCGGCCATCCAAGCGCCAAGGTGAGTGGCCTCCATGGCTCCTGGACCGCCGCCTGAAGCCATAACCTTGCCCTTCTCGGTCAATTGCTTGCTGATATAGGCTATCTTCCGGTAAGAATCATCGGTACGTTTAATCGCGTGCCCACCCATAACGGCCACAATCTGGCGCTCATCAAAACGGCTGAGGAAGTCGTTCATCGCCTCACCTATAGCATGGTCATGGAGAGAACGGCCCAAGGTCTCACGGATGTTGTCACTCTCTTTGCCCTTCTCAATGTAGTCGGCGAAGACCCTTGAGTCAAAACAGGTCGCGAAAGTGTCCTCATTCTCAGGGTCATATCCTTCATAAAGATATTCAGCGGTGTACAACTTGCTGCGAAACACATTGTACGGCATCCCCATTCTTGGGAACACCAGACAAGAGGTGCCTATTCCATCTTCCAACTCTTTGGGAATATCGCAGCCAAAGAAAAAGCAATCAGAGAAGCGGTGCCTTGCCGCCACATACTGAGGGGCCTTGTTGAAGTCAATGTATTGGAACACATAGTGATTGACAAAGCCGGTGCTGTCAGGTGCGGGGAGTTTGGCGAGGCTCTCGATCTGTTTGTACGAGGTGGTTGTGGTCATCATAATCATAGGAGGTTTTAGTTGAACATCGGTTGGAGGTATTCCCCGATACGGTCCAGCCATGTGTAACTGCCGGTACCAGGAGAGGCGTTCAGCTGGAAGCAGTGGGGACGCAGAGCGAGGGTGTGCAGTTCCGACTGGATGCCCATAGCCCTCATCTGCTCCCAAGTCTTGACAGAGTTCATAGCCGCCCAGCCGTCAGCGTCACCGTGGATGAACAGCATCGGAGCGGTGTCGAGGTCAAAGGAGAATTCGGGGACAAGACGGGCGGAGTCGTCATTGCCTCCGGTCGTGTTAGGTACATCGACACCATCGGTAAGGGAATATGCGGGATAGATCCCGATTCCCCACTGGACATTGCAAGGAATCTTGTCCAGAGCGTCAATCGGGTAATATGCCTTGTGCCTTGAAGAAGTGACTCCCATGAGCGTCAGATGTCCTCCGGCGGAAGATCCCATGATACCGATGCGGTTCGGGTCAAGCCCCTTGGACGGAGCCTCGTTGCGGACGATCCTGATGGCCCTTTGGAGATCCTGCCAAGCGGTTGTGTGTTTTGCCAGACCGGTAGTGGGACGAGGGGTGCGGTACTTCATGACAACCACAGCCATACCCTTGGCGTTCAGATACTTCCGGGCAGGCACTACCTCGAATCCGTCGGGATCATTGCCTGTGTAGGCTCCGCCGGAATAGATGATCTGGATGGCAGTTGTCTTAAGTTCAGCGGGAATATGCCACTCAATGTAGGGTTTGCACTGGTTCGGCTGGGGATCGGGCATCTTGCCCTCAGGCCAAACATCCTCGACGGTCTTCGTCACGCCAGGGACATCAGCTGCGAAACGGTTCATTATGTTCTCCGGCTCGGCGACAGGTCCAAGGAAACCCATCTGGGTCATGAACTCAATCCCTCTCTCAAAGCCGAAAGCCCCATGGCCCTTGCCGGGATAAAGATGCAGCTCCGCGGGAATACCCATACGGCGTAACTGCCTGTAAACCTGAGTGGAACCGTTAGGGGAATATGGATCCAGTCCTCCATGGTGGAGACTCATCGGGCAAGTCTTCTCATCGAACTTGAACACATCGCTGATTTTCACGTCAGCGCCATAACCTTCCCTAAGGGACGGGGTGCCGGTCTCGCCATCATTCGTCACATAGGCGGGGGCATT
>OMQO01000269.1 GCA_900313275.1 uncultured Bacteroidales bacterium | reverse complement strand
CTTCGCTGCTGGATGAGGCCGTGGCCCTTGACCACGATGAACTGCTCGAACTTGGTGTTGTGCCAGTGCTGCCCCTTGGTGATGCCAGGCTTGGAGATATTGATGCTGACCTGTCCGGCGCTATGGGTGTGGATGAGTTCGGTAAAGCTCCCCCGCTCGTCCATGTTCATCTTGAGGGGGAAGGCTGCCTTCTCCTTGGGAAGATAGCTTAAATAGGTGCTGTACAGCTTCTTGGCGAAGCTGCCCGCCGGTATCTCCGGAATCATCAGAGTCTTGGGCTGCGCAGCGAAGCTGTCGAGCAGGTTCACAATCTCTCCGAGGGTGGCCCTGTGGGTAGTGGGCACATAGCAGTAGCGGCCATCCTTCATCGGGAAGACACCAAGCCCGTCGAACTCGCAGCGATGCTCCTCGCCCCGCAGGCAGGCGATCATCTCGTCCACCAGGTCGTCGATGTACAGGAGTTCCAGTTCCACCGACGGGTCATTGACCGTATACGGGAGGTCATTGGCAATGGCGTTGCAGAAGGTCGCAACGGCGCTGTTGTAGTTCGGCCGGCACCACTTGCCGAAGAGGTTCGGGAAGCGGTATACCAACACCTTTGCGCCCGTATCCTCGCCGTACTTGAGGAACAAGTCCTCCCCCGCCTTCTTGCTGCGACCGTACTCGGAGTTCCCGAACCGGCCCGTCAGTGAAGCCTGCTGGCTTGAAGACAGCATCACCGGGCAGGTATTCTCGTGCTTCTTGAGCGTATCCAGCAAGGTCGATGCGAACCCGAAGTTTCCCGCCATGAACTCGGCCGTTTCCTTCGGCCGGTTCACTCCCGCGAGGTTGAACACGAAGTCCGCATCCGCGCACCATCGGTCCAGTTCCTCAGGCGTGGAATCTAGGTCGTATTCATAAACCTCCGTGACGGTAACGCCGTAGTTGCGAGCCTTTCCGTCCTTAATGTTCTTCAGTTGTGCGCAGAGGTTTCGGCCCACAAAGCCTTTAGCGCCAGTAATGAGAATCTTCATATTATCAGTTGGAACAATCAAAAAAATAAGCGTTGTTCAGGAAGACAGATGAGAGCTAGTCGGTGGATAATTGATACTATAAAGTCGGATTGCTGTTTCCAATAGACGTCTCTTCGTGGGTACTCCAAAGAAACTGTACAAGAGTAACGC
Source organism: uncultured Bacteroidales bacterium (assembly GCA_900313275.1). Lineage (GTDB taxonomy): Bacteria > Bacteroidota > Bacteroidia > Bacteroidales > UBA932 > Cryptobacteroides. The sequence continues at coordinate 1,529 of OMQO01000269.1, read as the reverse complement.
TCATTCCAACCATTAGTTTCGCATGTCTTGAATCCAGCCCTATAAAATCCGCGGTCTTACCATGACCTGTGCCAAAAGCGTTTCTAACTTCCGCCATAGGTGCAACAATACCTTTTAGGCTACCATATATCTGTTTCAAACTGCTCGCAATAGGATTATTATCATCAACTTCATTTGGCATCACATCAAGTACCTTAAAAACTTGGTTTACCAACTGTTGAAAGGTCAAATCCTTGTTTATCAATGCTCCTCGCTTCGTAATAATGGTACGACAACAGCTCTCGACAAGTTCTTTAGCCTTACCTATGGCATCTGCCGGATAAGCTTCCTGATTCTCCAACATAAGCTTTATCTGCTGAGACATATATGCTGAAGAGAAAGACTCATCAACTGCTTTAGCTAATTCCCGATTCGGCTCGGTAGTCTTGTATTTTTCTATGATCCCTTTGCAATTGAGATATAGCCTTTTGTAAGATCCCGAAGGCCCTGAAGATAACCCAAAAGGATCATCATGATCATGGGTTTCACTATCAAAATGATAGTATTGAGTCTCATAGTATGTTAACAGGTCCGACAATAGTTTATATGAGTCTTCAGGACTGGCTTCGTCGATATAGGCCATTAGAGATTTGCCTTTGGATAACCTATACCTCTGACATAATGCAACCCCAATGCTGTCCATCGTAAATGCATCGAAATCGGCCGTAGAAAAATCAAGGACGTATCCCCCTCGATTAAAAAGCTTTACGAACGATCCTTTCTCTAAGTTGGTCATCATATCTAATACTGTATAGATCCGTCAATTCCGAAGTATATCCTCCTCCCCCAGCGGCTCCCACGCCCCATCCTTGCACTCCAGGAGCACCGTGCCGGACTCCAGGGATTCCAGGCTGTGCCATTGGCCGGAGGGGATGTTGATGAGGGTGCCTCCCGGAAGCATGTCAATCGCCGCGGTCCGGGTCCCGGAATCGTCGTAGAAGTATTCCCGGAAGTGACCACGCAGGCAGACTACCGTCTCGGAGGAGTTCCGGTGCCGATGGATGGGCAAAACCGTTCCCGGCTCGATAGCATTCAGCATCCGCTGGGAGTTGTCATCCGGGGAATTCCGCAGGTCCAGGTTCATCCGGAGACGCGGTGACGACTTGGCCTGGGCGGTCAAGGAATCCAGGGTATGATGGTCGATGATCAAAGCCTACTTGACAATATTCGGAATCCCGTTCAACTCATTCTGGATGTACTCCAGGCTCGCGATCTTCGCCTTCGTTTCCTCGAGGTTCAGCCGCTTCGTATTATCCGAGTTGAACTCCTCGATCGTCGCGCGCTTCACGTCGCCCTCGACAAAGAACTTGTCGTAGTTCAGGTCGCGGTTGTCGGCGGGGACGGCGTAGAAGTTGCCCATGTCGATGGCCTTCGCCGCCTCCTCCTTCGTCAGGAGCGTCTCGTACATCTTCTCGCCGTGGCGGATGCCGATGACCTTGATGTCCTCCTTCTTGCCGCCGAAGAGCTCGCACACGGCCTCGGCCTGCGTC
>OMQO01000272.1 GCA_900313275.1 uncultured Bacteroidales bacterium | reverse complement strand
GGTCTCGAAATAGGGCGTGCTGGCGAACGAATATACGTTAAAAAGAGGTCAAAAGTTTCGCTTGTTACCGAATGGAAAGTCGATTTTTCCGCCTCGCGCGCGCATGGATATTAAGATATAATATACTTAAATCGGGGGGATTTCGCGGGATCCCCCCGATTCGACCTTTTGACACTATGCCTCCTTATAAAGGATCCTCTGGGAGAGCGTTGCTCACGACCTTGAAGTAGTCGCGGTTGACATTCATTCCCGCAAGTGATACGAACTCCGGACGCCGGTGAGTCCCGAGTTCCAGCGAACGAACTAGGTAGCAGGCCTCCGGCCGTTCAACACGGCGCTTGGTAAGATATATTTTCGCGAGAACCCTGCTCTCCCGGTCCTTGTCCTTAATGGCATCCTGCATTGCCGGCATTATTACAATTTCACCGGAAGTAGCTTCAACGAGACCGAAGTATGGGATCCTCTCCCCAAAAGATCTAATCTTTATTATTGCGTCGGGAATGAGGCCGTAAGGCACAACAAGAAAGAAAAGGTCAGTTGTGCCCAGATAGTAGACCATCTTATGATCCTTTTTGAGGTCTTTGAGATTTGTTTTAATCTCAATTGCGACATTAAGAACCCGGTGGCCATGTTGGCGTTCTTGTGAGGGGAATAGAGTAAAAACACCATCAAGTTCCATGTAGTCTTTTTCGATTTCCGGGAAAATGACATTCGGCTCACGAACATTGTCCATTGGCTCAATATAAACAGTGTTCTTACCGTTAGGGTCCGTGGGGTAGGTCATTTCAGCCAGTTGGACAGGAAAAAGGCTGCCAACTAATGCCTTGAAAGTTTTCTTGTGTTGATTCATTCTCTAACTCGTTAATAATAAATTATTTGACAAAGCTAATGTCTGTTCCTTGTCACAGTCCTGAGGAATTGCCCTGTCGGGGACGAGTCCCAGGTCCTCCGCCAGCCGGGCGGCCTCGCCCTGACGCTCCGGGGAGACGAACGCGGTCACCCATGAGGGGTAGTCATTGGTTTGTCGTGTGATCATATTGTGTTATATATTGGTTGGTGAATATTTGGGATGGCGAAATGCTTCGCCATTTTCGATGAATAAGAAAGAAAGCCTTGGCCGGATGACGCTCCGGACGGCTTTCTTTTCGGCGGTTGGGAAATGGTGATAGGGTTTATAAGAGGTCGAGATCGAGCAGGAAGAACAGCCACTCGGCCTTGTCAAGTGCTCCTGTGAGAGAGCTGGTGATCTTTCCTGGCTCTCCACGATGCATGACGCAGACGGGCGTAGGGTCGGTTTTCGCTCCTGTCCTGATATCAATCCATGAATAGGTGATTGTTAGCTCGGTCTCCATGACCGGCCCGAAAGGTCTCTTCAACTTCCTTTGGTGGAACTCCTTTACCGACGGCAGGAGCAGGACTCCCGATCTGTTCATTTCGTTCCAGATGCTTCGCAGGACGGCTTTGTCGGGTCTACCGATCGTGATCGTCTTCCCGGCTAGGAGTTTCCGTGTCATGCGTCTCAGGTTGGCGACCGTGTCGATTCCTTGATAGTTGTTGGTTTGTCTCATTGTGTGTTGTTATATTGTTGTTTTGTTTTTGTTGGAGGGGTGCTGTTGCGCCCCCTCTTGAGAGAAAAAAGGCGAACCGGCTCACCCGATGACGCTCGGGGCCGGTTCGCCAGGATAGGTTGGGGTTTGGCTTTTTGGTTGATATAATTCGGGAGGATTCTTATATTCGCATATATGAAAACAGAGGACATCAAGCGCTGGTTGCGCACGAACCATCCCACCACGATAGTCAACGACCGCTACAGTGGCATATATAGTGAGGCTCAATGGCTTGCCTTCCCGCTTGAGCACTATGATGTCCCAGCGGAAGTGGATGGCGATGATATGACGTGTGTAGACTTCTGGCAGGATTATGCTGAGCCTGTAGGCAAGGGTGACACCCCGGACGAGGCTTTGCGTGACCTGGTCACGATTATGGATGGGCTGGTGACAAAGTGATCCCCTTGTTGGACACCTTGGCGTTGATCGCCTCAATGAGCCTCATGACCGCCGCGTCACGCTCGGAGGTGTCCGACTCCACCTTGAACCCCTTCTGTACCTTGACGGGCTTGGGGAGGATTATGTATGGAAGTCTCTCGCCGTTCTCGTATACGGCGGCGTTCGTGAAGTTGTCCCTGGCCCAGACCTCGACTTTGATCTGATGTCCGAAGTCCTGGATGTTGGCGATCCTTGACACGAGATCGGCGGCGATCCCGCTTGATGCGATGGTTGAGATGTCGAACCTGTCCTCCCCGTTGACGAAGTGGATGTCCATATAGGCCATCTCTCCTGAGGTTGTCTCTTTCTTTCGGACGGAGATTCCGGTGATTGTCCCGACTGCGTAGTCGTACTGCTCCATGGGCTGGCCTTGGCCTACCCATTTGCAGATTTTCCCGCCCTTGATCTGAAGCCTTGTGATGGTCTTGTTCTCGGCCTTACGGCCCAAAAATGATGTGTTGCTTGTCATGGTGTTGTGCTTTAAAGTGTTGATTGTTGATTGATTGTTTTGATTTGGGAAGGGATGACGCCATCCCTTCCTTGACAGCCGGAAAGGGAACCCGACCAGTTGTGTTATTATGGGGAATAGTTTATGAGTTGGCCGACCTACAGTCTGGGACCTCCATGGCCTTTCACTGGTGAGTGGTTCCGTTTCCGCCGTGTCAAATCCCGCTCGGCCGCCGCTTTAGTTGAACGAGGTCTCCACTCCCCTTTTGACAGGTCTAATGTTAAGAAGAGACCACCTTCCGGTATCTCTTGAGACCAACTGCCGATAACGACAGGCTTGGATCCGGAGTCATCGACAGTGAAGCCATATTGGGCGGCCATAGCCTTGTAGTTATCCAGGGTCACATGGACAATACCGGCCTCTTTAGGAGCGACCCTGGCCGGTTCTCGCTCTCCCATATCGACTTTTCGCTCCTCAGCGAGCATCTGCCCTCTAGCCGCTGTTAAAGCATCATCTAGGATACTCAGATCATCATGGTACTCATTAAGTATTTCTTTGATTTCCACTTCCTTCTTCAGCTTACTTTGTTCACCTAAAGCAATCTGGGTTTTCTTTTCTTCCAGTTCTTTAATTTGCGCACGAAGTTCGTCCACCTTGCCAAGAATATATCTTTTCTTTGCCAAGAGCTCTGACTGCTGGACATCGCCCACAATTCTGGATAGAAACTTAACAGTCATACCGATGATCGGATTCAGCAGCATTATGATTTCAGCAATCATTTTTGCGGCTTCCACGTTGGATCGGATATTCTTAAATTGATCGGTATAGTTCCTAACCTCCTGCCAAGATTCACGTATGGCGACGAATAGTTCAGAGGTCTTCTTCCCGACTCTCACTCCAGACTTGTTAATTACGCCATAAAGTTGGAAAGAGTCATTCTTGAGTTGATTAAGTTTACCGCCAATCGGAATAATGACCGAATTATAGGCCGCGATAACACCTTTCGCCTTATTGTATTTGCGTTTGTTATCGTGGATTGCATCGAGGACCGATCCGATCGTATATTTCTTGCCGAGTTTATAACCAGGGACCACTTTGCCATTATACTCATATGATATTCCATACCGGGCTATATCTGAATCCTTGATATGCTTGTGAGTGTGGAATACCAGCCCCACATTCCAACAAGCATCTCGGAATTCCTCTATAGTCTTCACATGATCCAGAATCCCATCCAGCAAGCTAGGGATCATCCTGGGTATCTTGCCGGGAGGTGTCAACTTGAATTTGGTCCTGAGCTCTTTCGCAATCTTTTGTGCCCGGCGACGCTCATTCCCGGAGTCAATCCCCATCCCTGCATAATTCAC
>OMQO01000175.1 GCA_900313275.1 uncultured Bacteroidales bacterium | reverse complement strand
TTCATTATCAGCATGCTCTGCTCCAATTGGGTGAAGATTGGCGGAGTCGCCATGCAGGACTCCTACACCCAGCTGGCCGCTTCCGGAATCCTTTCGCTGGTTCTTTGCGGCTATGCGCTGACCATGCCTCCTGTGCCTATCAAGAAGGGTGAGGCCGGCCAGTCTCTGACAGAAGCCCTCGGCTTGAAGGCATTCACTTTGTTCAAGGACCGCCAGTTCGCCATTTTCTTCATCTTCTCGATGCTGCTTGGCTCCGCCCTGCAGATCACGAATGGCTACGCCAACACCTTCCTTGGCTCTTTCGCCGCGGATCCAGCCTTAGCTGACACCTTCGCCGTCAAGAACTCCAACGCCCTTCTGGCCATCTCCCAGCTGTCTGAGACCTTATGCATTCTCCTCATACCTTTCTTCATGAAGAAGTTCGGAATCAAGAATGTCATGTTGATCGCCATGTTCGCCTGGGTGTTCCGCTTCGGTTTCTTCGGAGCCGGATCTCCTGACATGCCCGGAGTGCTTCTCTTCGTCCTCTCCTGCATCGTCTATGGTGTCGCTTTCGATTTCTTCAATATCTCCGGATCCCTCTATGTCAACGAGAACACCGGCACCGACATCCGCTCAAGCGCCCAGGGCCTCTTCATGCTGATGACCAACGGCTTAGGTGCCTCGATCGGCACTTTGGCAGCGGGATGGGTGGTTGAGAAATGCGGATGCTTCGTCAATCCCGCCGGCTGGTCAAAGGCTTGGTACATCTTCGCAGCATATTCCCTCGTCGTGGGAATCCTATTTATGATTCTCTTTAAGGATCCGAGGAAACTGAAGGCTGCGGAGGGAAAAGATGCCGCATAATACGAAAGACTCTGCTCCCTGACATATAGTACTTGATGTCATAGCACCGGTACTCATCGTGATTCCTGACCCTGTGGTAGGATGTGACGCAATCAAAGTTGTATCCCATCTGCGCGAGGTCAGGAATCTCGATTGATGTCACTCCTTCCTGAAGGAGTTTGTCCAAGATCGCCCGATTACGGTCCAGAGTTCTCACAATCTTTGTTTTCACCCCCTTCAACCATCCCTCTTCACGGTAGTGCCACCTGTTCTTGCAGGTCGCGGAGCAGAACCTCTTGTCCTTGCGGCCGCGAGGGATGACTCTCCCACATTCCTGACACACTCGTTCCCTTTTGCCTTCTTCGGTACTCATGACGCAAATATGAGCTTTGATATGGAAAAGAGCAAGGGTACGGCGAGGGTTTATTGCTGGTTTAGCCAAATTGCCCTATGTAATAAATAAATGAATATCAATAATAAAACAATTATATGCTAAAGAAAAACTTCAGATTAGGACGCCTTGGATAAAAAACAGAAAAACATATGCTATGTTTCTTTATTCCGGGCACCCGCCCGGTGGAAAGACGCTATATTCGCGGTGTAACCAAATATAAACTGGATTATGGAACAACTGAACAGAATCGAAATCCGCGGGAATGTCGGCAACGTCAACATTCTCAAGGTCGGAAACACGCGAGTCGCGCATTTTTCCGTAGCTACCAACTTCGCCTACAAAGACAGGAACGGCGAGCCTGTAATTGAAACGACCTGGCATAATGTCACGGCTTGGGAAGGCAACAAAGGCATTCCACCACTAGACACGATAGCCAAAGGATTCCCCGTCGGCGTGATCGGAAGATTAAGGATGCAAAAGTACATTGCGGGCGATGGTACCGAAAAAACAAGTTATGATGTGATAGCCAATTCAATAGAGATGATTGACGCCACAATCTCCCCTCAAATGTCCTAAAATCATTAAAAATCGGCTTATTTAATCCATTACTTTAAATAAAATTTTTCGCACTTAAATCATTGTGTTATAATTATTTAATAGCAATCAGATAAATAATGTTCACAATAAATTGCAAAAAAATATTTGGAATTTAAAAAATAGTTTTTACCTTCGCGTTACTCTAAGGCCGGCTGGAAAAGGCTGGCGGGCGCCGAAGCGGAATTCCTTGTGTCGATCAAGGCCGTAAGGCAGCAGAAATGCCGGACGAGTCCGCTCTCCACCGCTAGAAATCCTTACCGCTGTCCGAAACGAATTCTTGCGAAAACCGCGGCCTTCTGGCCGCGGTCTTCATTTGTGGTATTTAGTGAGTGACTTTATCTTCCCTCGTACATCTGCTCATAGTACTTCATGTAATCCCCGCTAGTCACTCCGTCCAACCACTCCTGGTTATCGAGGTACCACCTTACGGTCTTCTCAATCCCCTCCTCGAACTGGAGCGAAGGCTCCCAGCCCAATTCTTCCTTAAGTTTCGTTGAATCAATGGCATAGCGCATGTCATGACCCTTGCGGTCGGTGACGAATGTGATGAGATCCTCATCCGCTCCTTCGGGGCGGCCAAGGACCCTGTCAGCGGTGCGGATCAGGACACGGATCAAATCGATGTTCTTCCACTCATTGAAACCGCCGATGTTGTAGGTCTCCCCAACCTTGCCCTCATGGAAAATGAGGTCTATGGCTCTGGCGTGATCCTCGACATAAAGCCAATCCCGCACATTCTCACCCTTGCCATAGACAGGCAATGGTTTACGATTACGGATGTTATTGATAAACAACGGGATAAGCTTCTCCGGGAATTGATAAGGACCATAATTGTTGGAACAGTTGGTAACCAAGGTGGGCATCCCGTAGGTGTCATGATAAGCCCGGACGAAATGGTCACTCGAGGCCTTGGCCGCTGAATAAGGGCTGTGAGGATTATAACGGGTCTCCTCGGTGAAGAAATCATCACCGAAGGGTCCCCCACCGCACTCGCTGGCTGCAGGATCGCCATCAGGCCTTGTCAGTTCAAGGGCACCGTAAACCTCGTCCGTGGATATGTGATAGAAGCGGCATCCTTCCCAGCCTCTAGGCTCCCAATATTCACGGGCGGCCTGAAGCAAAGACAGTGTGCCCATCACATTGGTGCGGGCGAAAGTGAACGGATCAACTATCGAACGGTCCACATGGCTTTCGGCCGCAAGATGGATGACGCCACTTACATCGTTAGTTGAGATAATCTTCTTAATCTCTTCATAATCACATATATCAGCCTTAACAAAAACATAGTTAGGCCTATCCTCGATGTCCTTGAGATTAGCTAGATTGCCGGCGTATGTGAGCTTGTCCAAGTTGATGATCCTATATTCAGGATACTTGTTAACAAAGAGCCTTACCACATGGCTCCCGATGAAACCGGCACCTCCGGTTATGAGAATCGTCCTTTTGTAATCCATATTATTCTTGATTCTTGCTCATCTTTCCCTCATGGACCGCATCGTATGCGGCACGGCTACGGAATATGTCAATCGCCGTGAAGATTGACGACATCATTGAATGAGGGTCTGCCTCATCCCTACCGGCCATCTCGAAAGCGGTGCCATGGTCGGGAGACGTCCGCACGATCGGGAGACCCGCTGTGAAATTGACACCATCCTCAAAGGCAAGAGCCTTGAAAGGGGCAAGCCCCTGGTCGTGGTACATGGCAAGGGTGGCATCGAACTTGGCGTAGTGTCCAAGCCCGAAATAGCCATCGGGGGAATATGGCCCGAACGCCATTATGCCCTCCTCATTGGCCTTTCTGACCGCCGGGAGGATGATCCTCTCCTCCTCATCGCCAAGGAGTCCTCCGTCGCCACAATGGGGATTCAACCCCAGAACGGCGATCTTGGGCTCCACAACACGGAAATCTCTCTTGAGTGATGCCGTCATCAGGCGCAACTTACCCACAATCGCCTCGACAGTGATCGAGTTGGGGACATCCTTGAGGGGAATATGCCCCGTCACAACCCCGATCCTAAGCCTGTCAGAGACCATGAACATGGCTACATCGCTGACACCGAACACCTTCTGGAGATACTCCGTGTGGCCTGTGTTGCCGAAGCCTTCCCTGACCATGGCCCTCTTGTTGATCGGGGCGGTGACCAGCACGTCGATGTCACCGTTCTTGATGTCCCTGACCGCCCATTCGAGCGAGGTTATAGCGGCTTTCGCCGACTCGGGAGTCGACTGCCCAGGCTCGACATAAGTGTTGTCCGGGAGGCAGTTGACTATGTTGATCTTACGCGGACGCGCATCCTTGGCGCTCTGGATGACATAGATGTCCATCTGTTGGTCAAGATTGTGGATGCGCCGGCGATAGAAGCCGAATATCTTGGACGAGCCGTAGATCACAGGAGTGAAAGACTCCAGGATCCTCGGATCAGCGAGTGACTTGATAATCACCTCATAGCCTATTCCATTGCCATCACCCTGGGTGATTCCGACAATCGGTTTCCTGTTATTCTGCATACGATAATCGATTAGCGAAACAAAGATACGATTTTTTCATAAAAAAAGGTTATCTTTGACAAGAATTGCCGCAGAATGATGAAGCAGATCGATCAACAGTTTTTTTCGTTGCTCCGTACGGGCTTATGGGGAACGGAACCG
>OMQO01000118.1 GCA_900313275.1 uncultured Bacteroidales bacterium | reverse complement strand
TATAACAGTCACAGTGGCGATCATCTTCATCGCCCTCTACCTCGATGAGCGGGGAACAGTTAAGGAATACTGGGACGAGAACAAGTCCCAGCGTACGGAGATAACCCGGCTATCGGAAGTGGCCCGAAAAGCGTCATCCGAACCCGGAGAGGCGCTTGTGTCGAGGCCACCCGTGGATGACCAGGATAACTGGGCCTTGACTGCGGACTTGGTCGCCGATGTGGTGAAGTATAATGGCTATGTCCCGGACAAGGAGGATAATGCCGTGTACTTTACGGTGCAGGGTGAACGTTACTGTGTACCCACCTACATGTTGTCGGCGGTCGCTATAATGAAGCGGTTTGACATCAGCGAGGGCAATTATGATATAGCGCTTATGCGTGAGGCTGCGAGAAAGGCTACCGAAAGCCGCTTTATGGGCAAGTGCGGTTTGTCCGACGACGGGAAGCTTCTGACATTCTTCACAGCGTCGGTAGAGCCTAAATACGGTCATTTCCGGGATGTGTTCAATGATATGGTGTCCGTCGTCAACGACATGGAGAACCTGTTCGGCGAGACTTACAACCAGATGCTCAACGACAGGGAGGATATCTCCAAACTTGAGGCCAACGGCATCCCGATCGAGGCTGTCAGCAACCGGGAGGGCAAAATCGTGTCATGAATATCCGCGCGGTAAGATGGCCCGCCACCGTGAGGCGTGAAAGGCGGCGGGCGGGCCCGGCCGCGCTTAGAATACCATGAAGTAAACCATCATAAACCTATAAAACAAAACACATTATGGAACAGAATAACAACGAGAAAGCAACTGAGAGGACAACAGTCCACAACCTCATGATCCTTGACGAGAGCGGATCGATGCAGGCGATTTACAACGCCGCCCTTGGCGGTGCCAACGAGACCATCCAGACGATCAGGTCGGCGGAGAGGGAGCATCCCGACCAGGAGCACCGGTTCACCTTCGTGACCTTCAACACCAGAGGCCAATGGGTGAAGACCGTTTTCGACGATGTCCCTATCGCGGAGGTCAGGGATTTGACTGTGAGAGACTATCTGCCTGACTCTGGCACTCCTCTGTACGACGCGATGGGAAAGGCCATCACCGACCTGGAGCGTAAGGTGAAGGAGGGCGAGCCTGTCCTGGTGACGGTCATCACCGACGGCTATGAGAACGCGTCCAGGGAATACTGCAGGGCGTCCGTGAAGGCTATGGTTGATCGTCTGCGGGAGAAGGGATGGATCTTCGTCTATATCGGAACCAACCAGGACTCAAAGAAAGTGTCAATGGACCTGGGGGTCTATGACTCGATGGACTTCAGCGCCGACGAGGAGGGAACAAACGCGATGTGGATGAAACACAGGTCAGCGAGCAAGAGGCTCTACAGCAGGATCTCCCTCAAAGAGGACAATCACATGGGTGAATTCTTCACCGACGAGGAGAAGAGTACCGATCTCTCCCTGCCATTTTGACATCATCGCTTTGCGGTAGGAAGTCAAGAATGAAATAGTAATACAAACGGATAGGTTTTGAAAGATGGGAATATTCAAAAGGAAGAGAGGACACTTGTTGCTGCCCCACAAACAAAACCGTTTGGAGCGGATGTGGAGCACGCTCAAGTTGATACGTCAGTGGAACCGCATGGGTGGAGTGAATCTTATTGTCGAACCTGCGCCAGAGGCGATAGACAAATATTCCCGAATTAAGAGGAAAGCGGAAAGGGAATATATCCGAAACAACAAGGCATGGATTAAGGCACAGAGAATCGGATTATGGAAAGCGGTGATATTAATATGGGGAGAAGGAAAAGGAACAACTTAGAGAATTGAGATATGGCATTTTTCTCTCAGGAGTTGGCCATCGACCTGGGCACGGCCAACACGGTGATATTCAAGGACGGCGAGGTTGTCCTTGACGAGCCCAGCATCATCGCCCTTGAGACCAAGACTGACAAGCTTGTCGCGATCGGCACCGAGGCGCAGCAGATGGAGGAACTGACTCCTCCGAGGATCTACACTGTCCGTCCCCTGATGAACGGGGTGATAGCCGACTATGACGCGGCCGAGAAGATGCTAACGGGCTTTATCAAGAAGGCGACGGGAGGCCGTAAGGGCATATTCAAACCAGCCCTGAAGATCGTTATCGGCATTCCTGGCGGCAGCACGCCCGTGGACATGCGCTCGATCCGCGACTCTGCCTCCCACGCCGGCGCCCATGACGTGTTCATGATCTATGAGCCTATGGCGTCGGCGATGGGGATCGGCCTGGACGTGATGGTGCCGAAGGGCAGCATGGTGGTTGACATAGGCGGCGGGACGACGGAGATCGCCGTCATCTCCCTCGGTGGTATTGTTGAGTCTTCCAGTATTCACGTGGCCGGGAACGAGATCACGACCGACATCATCGACTACCTGGCCCAGCAGCACAGCATCAGTATCGGCCGCACTACCGGGGAGGAGATCAAGTACGCTGTCGGCTCGGTGCTGATGGAACTGCCTGAGGATGAGGAACCGGAGGACTATGTGGTCGTGGCCAGGAATATGGTCACGGCCCACCCGGCCCAGGCCTCCATCAGTTACAAGGAGATATGCTCATGCATCGACAAGACCATCTCGAAGATCGAGAGCGAGATCATCAAGGTTCTCCAGCGGGTTCCACCGGAGCTGTATTCCAACATCGCCCATAGCGGCATCTGGCTGGCCGGGGGTGGCTCCCTGCTGAGAGGTATCGCCAAAAGGTTCTCAGACAAGGTGAATATACCTTTCCATGTGGCCGATGACCCCCTCAAGGCCGTCGCCCGCGGCACCTGCCTCGCCCTCGACGGCACGGACAGGTATCCGTTCCTGATGCGGTAAGAATTTAACAGTCAAAAGAGTATGCTAATGAACACAACGAGGATACCCAAGAAGATAACGACTTATGATTGTCCGTTTGCTGGTGACGAGACGCCCGCCGTCGTTCGTGTCGAGCATTTTGACAATTGTGGCAGGTTGACTCTGGAAGAGATGACAGGGACTGAGGAATGCTCGGCACGAGTCGACAGAATTGAGCATTTTTATGATCCGGGAGGACATGAGGTGGAGATTCGTGAATACCGTGTCGGATCACTCTTCCACCGTAAGATCAATGAATTCGATGACGAGGGCGGTGAGTTGGGCTTTTCAGAGTACGATGCCGACGGCTTCAAGGTTTGTGATGAATCGATAGACTGGAGTTATTCTGGAAAGGTCGCCCGTGTAAAACGAACTGAGTATGCAAGATACCTTGCGCCCCGGACGAGCCGACAAGTTAGGTATTACCACAATGATGGAAAGATAGCCTTCATCTCAGAGGAAGGTGGATTAACCAAATACTGTTATAATCCAGAAGGAAGACTTGTGCGAGAAGATATGTCTCACAAGGGCGAAAACGGAGAAGTAATAACTGACTTGGTTTTCGAATATAACTCTTCAGGTGATCCATGTCTGATGAAATGCTATGAGGATGGAGAATGTGTCAGTACGCATGAGACCGAATACGAATATGATGGTAACGGCCTCTGGATTAGGAGTTTTCTGGCGGACGCTCATGACTATCGCCGTGAGATAGAGTACTATTGACATTAAATCATTGTGAAGATCATTTTGAATCAGTTTTGTATTTAAGAACGACAACTAGCTGTAAGAATGACGAAGATTTTTGACGATAGACTTATTATTATTCCCGACGTTCACGGGAGAAGATTCTGGAGGGATGCTGTCAAAGAGCATCCCGACGGGAACTTCATATTCCTTGGCGATTACCTCGATCCTTATCCTTCCGAAGAGATCGAGGACAAGGAAGCCGTTCAGGGGCTGAGAGATATCATCCAATTCAAGAAGGACCATCCTGAGAAGGTGATCCTCCTCTGGGGGAACCACGATCTCCATTACCTCTATCCGGATGAGTTGCTGGGATGGCGCTATGACGCCGACAACGCCGAGCGGAACGCCCATCTTTTCTGGGACAACCAGGAGCTGTTTCAGATCGCTCACGAGACCGAGGCAGGTGGTAAACGGTTCCTCTTCTCCCACGCCGGCGTCAGCAGGTTGTGGTTGAATTACCGCTTCCCGAACCTCAAGGACGAGGATGTCACCGCTGAGCTTTTGAACGATATGGTAGGATACCCTGACTTTATGGCAGCCCTTGGCGATGTTTCCTTCCATCGGGGAGGTGGCAAACCCTTTGGGAGCATGATCTGGGCGGACATCAATGATCAGATTGTGGAGACGAACCATCTCCCGGGAGTCATCCAGGTCTTTGGTCATACACAACTTAGTATGCCTATTAACTATGAGGATGTATTATTTTGCCTTGATTGCCGCCAAGCGTTTTACCTTGATAAGCGGGAAGGACTAATACACGACCTTACGAACAATGAGGTGGTCAAGAGAATAAATGAATTGGAGTAAAATAGTATGCTTGTCAAAATAGTATTGCTGTCAGTATTGGCTTTGCTGCTTGTCTTGCCGATACTGCTCGATAAGAAACTGTTTGCCGGTAGTTCAGCCGACCATTATCCGAAGCTTCTGAGGCTTCAGGAGAAATACGGGAACCGTCAATCCCGGTGGAAAGGACCGAAAACCGACGAAAGGATAAACCGGATGCTGGCCGAGTGCATAGAGCTGATGAACGGGCTGGGGGTTCCTATCTCAAAAGACATTTGCCCCGAGGTGGTTCTGACCGGCTCCCGTAGCTACTATGGCAGATGTTCCCCAAAAGGCAGCCTGAAGCGATACAATCAATATGATTTTTACATCGAGATTTCAGGTCACACCCTTGGGAATACCGAGAAATCCCTGCGCAACACCCTGATTCACGAGCTCATCCACACCGTGCCTGGAGGACTTTGCCACACCGGGGAATGGAAGAAATGGGCAAGGTATGTGAGTGAGAAAACGGAGTATACCATCCAACATTATGATGGGGACACGACGTGGAAAGACCGGGACAGACTCAGGGGATACACGGACTGGCTTAACGCGTGACCATAGGATGAGGAAAATGCTTACATACCACATAAAATGAGAAAGTTGAAGAAGATCATCAAATGCGCGATAGCGGTGACACTCCTGCTATGTGCTAATCTGGTTTATTATGTGTTCGCCGGACAGGAGAGATCGGCGGATAAGCTCTCCCAAGGTAAGGACTTGAGTCTTTACGAATGTGTGAGCGCCTATCAGACGCACACCGCCATATGGTTGTTCGGTTGGATCATTGCTCCCGAGGCGGCGATGGAAGCGAGGCTGATGCATGTAAAGCACAAGCGCCCTGTCGTGATTTATTCCTCTTTCCCAAGTTTGGCGAAACCCGAGCTTTGGAAGAACGGGGTATATGACCTTAAAGACCCCCAATTCCAATATGCGGTCGCGTTGAACGGCAAGGATCTGTCAATTGAGAAGAACGAGGCGTATGCAAAATGCGAACTGACTGTTGAGTATACGGATAATGTGCAAAGGGTCGGAGGAATTCCTGTCCACACCTGCCTTTTCAGACACTTGCAAGACATCGGTTGGTTATTTCCTTATAAAATTGTCTATATTGACGTGAAAACAATTTAATCAACGCATATGAGCCACAATATCGACAAAAGAACCACAAATGGGTATATAAATCATCTTGAGCCTGACGAGGTGTTCGTCTTCGGATCCAACCTGGCCGGGGCCCACGGAGGCGGCGCGGCGGCCGCCGCTCACATGTTTTTCGGCGCCGTGTGGGGACAGGGTGTAGGACTTCAAGGCCAGAGCTACGCTATCCCCACTATGCAGGGAGGCGTGGAGACAATCAAGCCGTACGTTGATGATTTCATCAGGTTCGCTCTTGAGCATCCGGAAAAGCGGTTCCTAGTGACCCCCATCGGCTGCGGAATAGCCGGATTCACCCCGGAGGAGATAGCGCCGCTGTTCCACGGCGCGGTGAACCTGGAGAATGTCTCACTTCCGGAATCGTTCTGGAAAGTTCTTAAGGAGGTTTAACGGGTATAATTCCGCCTCATACCTATTATATCATTCTACGACAGCAGATTTTTTCAAAAAAATCCGCAAAAATTTGTATGTGTAAAAATTACGCATTATCTTTGCGTCGTTTTTACACATTAAAAGTTCTTTAAAGTATGAGGAAAGTTATTGTTTTCAAGGTTGAGAATGTTCTGGTGAATGGTTATGATGAGAGGAAAAGTGATGAGTTGAGTGGAAGAAGATTGGTGAAGGAGATTGTTGGGGAGGAGATGTTTGAGAGAGAGTTTTGTAAAGTGGTGGGAAAGAGAAAAGAGGTGATGGGATGTGGGGAGATGATTGAGAAAATGTTGGAGTTGGAAAGGAGATTTGAGGAGGAGGGGGATGTGATGAGAAAGTATTGGATGAGAGATGTGAGGAGAAGGATGGAAGAGAGGGAAGAGGGTAAGGAAAAGAGATTGGTTGAGATGAGGAAGAAATATTCTGATGAAGGGTTTGGGAAGAAGGTGATAGGGATAAGGAATGATTTGGTTGATCTGGAGAGGATTTGTGGGGTGACCGGGTCAAGGATGGTATTTGTGAGTGAGGAGAGAAGAAGAAGGGTTGAGAGTCTGTTGTATAATAATGGATTGAGAAGGATTGAGGTGGAGAGTGATTTGGGATTTCTGGAGGGGATGGATGAAAGGGAATATGTGGTGTTTGATAATGTGGAGGATTTGAGGGATTTGTGGGTAAAGGTTGGGTTGAGAAGAAATTGATATGAGGGGGGAGCCTTGACTCCCCTTTCTTTCCAATAACCGTTATTCTTGTTAATATTCAATAATTCAATTGATAATCGTATCTTTGTTATGATGTCTGTCACCTGGAATACTGAGGCTTTCTTTGCCAAAGCCACTAAAGGCTCCTTCGCCGCTAAGGCCGCGAGGGTGGATGTATTTAAGAATAATTGCGAGATATTCAGGGAAGGAGGCTACGTGACATCCTCCGGGAAGACT
>OMQO01000161.1 GCA_900313275.1 uncultured Bacteroidales bacterium | reverse complement strand
GGGCTTTGTGTTCCAGTTTCATCAGTTGCTGCCTGAATTCTCTGCTCTTGAGAATGTGATGATTCCAGCCTTCATCGCAGGACGTTCGGACCGTGACGCCAAGGCTGCAGCCACCACCCTCTTAAAGGAGATGGGACTTGGGGAGAGAATGGATCATAAACCTTCGGAACTATCTGGAGGTGAGCAACAAAGAGTCGCTATCGCCAGGGCTCTGGTCAATGGGCCGGCAATCCTTTTCGCTGACGAGCCGTCCGGCAATCTCGACACAAAGACAAAGGCCGAGATCCACCAACTCTTCTTTGACCTCAGGGAGCGTCATGGCCAGACGATAGTCATCGTCACCCACGACCCTGAGCTTGCGGCGATGTGTGACCGTTCTCTCTTCATGAGGGACGGCCAATTTGTGGAGGAATAATCAAGATTAATCCAGTCTAGAATCCGGCTATCTGGAACAGGGCTGTAGGAAGGAGGAGAAGCAGCCCTAGCACAAGTAGCGCTACCACCATCTTCCAAATCCACTTAACCCATTTGGTGTAAGGCACTTTCGCCATCGCAAGGGCTGCCACGAGGACGCCTGAAGTGGGCGTGATCATATTCGTGAAACCATCACCGAACTGGAAAGCGAGCACCATCGCCTGGCGGGAAACGCCCGTCATGTCAGCGAATGGGGCCATGATCGGGATGGTGATGGCAGCCTTGGCCGTGGCACTGGGAATAATGAAATTGATCACGGCCTGGATTCCATACATCGCAGACAATGATCCGACTTTCCCGCCTCCGTCAAGTCCTTCCTGCATCGAATGAAGGATGCTGTCGACAATCTTGCCATCTTGAAGGATTACTATTATTCCGGAGGCAAAACCAACAACCAGGGCGGCTGAGAGGATGTCTTTGGCTCCAGCCATCAACTCTTTCACGGTCCTGTCGGAGTCGAATCCGGCGATGATGGCGCAGATGATTCCCATAGCCAGGAACAGGCCGGTGATCTCGACCATATACCATTCGAAGCAGGTTACTCCCACGATAAGGGCAACGACTGTCAGCAGCAGTACGATCAGGATCCAGCTTTGGCGCCGTGTCAGTGGTTCGACAAGCTCACCAACCGGGGAAGGCTCACCAACCGGAGAGGGCTCACCAACCGGGGAGGGCTCACCAACCGGGCCGGTCCCTGAGCGGAGTCGAAGGGCCCGGGCATATACCAACACAAACACCACCAGCAGCAGAGTCAGGAACGCCCAGCAAAACAGCCTGTAACCCATTCCAGAGAATAGGGGCAAATCAGCCATCCCCTGGGCTATCCCCACAGTGAAAGGATTGAGGAAAGCGCTTGAGAATCCGACATTTGAGGCCACATAGACTACCAGCATCCCCATGAAAGCGTCATATCCCATGGAAATCGTAAGCGGCACGACTATCCCCACGAAAGGAATCGTCTCCTCGCTCATTCCAAACACGGCTCCCGCCAGGGAAAAAAGGACAGTCAGCGCCACAAGCACCAGTTTGTCCCTCTTCCCGATGCGGACGATGAAGCGCTTGATGCCGGCCTCAACGGCACCGGTAGCGTTCAGGAGCCAGAAAGCACCACCAACTACAAGGATGAATATGATGATCCCTGCCTGTTTGACGAATCCGTGATATATTGCCGTAAAGATCTGCCAGGTCTGCGGGACGGAGCTGACAGTCTCATAGGACAGGGTACCGTCGTCCGCCTTGACATACTGCCCACCAGGGACGAACCACGTCAGAACCGCGCACAGGATGATGATCCCGGCGATGATGACATAGGTGTTAGGCAGTTTGAACCGGCTCATTTAAACGATGGGAAGAATCTGGGGACACTCTTGCGGTACTCAGCGTAGGCAGGATACTTCGACATGCTGATCTCCTCGCCGAAAGAGGAACTTCCGATGAACAGCACCACCAGCAGCAGGGCTCCGATCAGGCTCCAGTTGAATATTCCGATACCGGCGCCAATGCTGAATATGTAGAAACATATCCAAATCGCCTGCTCGGCGAAATAGTTGGGGTGGCGGCTATGGCCCCATAAACCACTGGTATTGAATCCCTTATTGTAAGGAGCAGGCAAATCTTCAAGCTTTTTACCTTCTCTTATCATGGCCCATTTCCGTGACTGGAACTTCCACTGCTGCTCGTCGGCCACGGTCTCGAAAATGATGAATCCAGCCATCAGGACCGCCGCAAGGATGTCCACCCAATTGAAGGAGGCTGTTGACCCCATAGAGACAAGAGCAGGGAAACAAATCGCCAAAACCAGGGCATTCTGGTACAAAGAGACGAAGAAGAAGTCGAAAACCGCCCACTTCCAATGGGGCTGGAACTCTTTCTTTGAGCGCAGGACCGCCCAGCGGTAATCCTCCACACCAGTCCAGAATTTGATTGAATATGCCCCTTTACGGGCGAAGTTGAAGGTCAGGCGGGCTCCCCATAGAGTCGCGAGGACAGCCATGACCACGAGTCTGGGAGCCATACCTCCCGAAGCGGCTATGACCCAAGTATAGACTGCTGGAAGGACGCTCCAGAGCTTGTCCATCTGGCTGTTGTTACCGGAGAGTTCCCCGACGACGAAGCAGTACAGGCCGCTGCAGCCCATTATTATCAACAAAACTTTCAGGACATGGAGTTGGGTGGCGTCCAACTCAGGACCCGCTATAAAGTACAAGGCCGGACAGGCCAGGATCGATAGGCCAAGCAATGTGGCCAGTAAGGCTTTCTTCATAATAAGTGTATCAAGTGCTTATAAATATCTAAAAATGAAAAGGATAGCCAAGAAAGGCCACCTTCGCACCGTATACTAATCGCTTTCCGTTTCATTCACTTGAATAATTGATACTGAATTCAAATATAGCAAAAACTATCTTTAATCCGAAAAACAATTTATTATTTGTACAAATTAAAAATTGTCACTATATTCGCATAAAGGAAAGGTATATGAAGTTCGAGGATGTACTTAAAAATGGAAAACTATGGTCTGTCGTGTACGATGGAGATACAAAGGACATATTAACAAAGACTCTGTCCAACTGGATTGACATTGATTACTTGACCAGTTTCTTCGTTGCGAACAGGGAAGATTTACAAGTGTATTTCCGCATAACAAATCTGGATGAAGCGGTGTTTGACACTATTGCGGATGCCACCTCTCTGGCTTGCTTGATACTCGACTTGAGCCCAACTGCCAGTTTGAATGGACTCTTCAGGCCATTGGAACCTTACAGGATGTCGGAAATGAGTCTTTCCAAAGAAAAAGCTAAAGGCAATAGGGTTTCTGGTCACCCTTCATGGCTGAGGATATATGCTATAAAGCTTGACGATAATGTCTTTTTAATAACTGGTGGGGCGATAAAACTCACCCACCTGATGGAAGAGCGGGAGCACACCCTCGAAGAATTGAAGAAAATGGAGCAAGTTAGAAGATACCTGATTGATAATGGGGTCTTTGACTCTGAAGGTTTGAACGATTATATTACAAATACATGAATGTTATAGAGTTCTTAAAGGCTAATGAGCGGAAGGGACCCGGTTCTTTCAATGAAGACGCCAGGTTTCTTAAGGATAACTGGAACTGGCTCAAGTATTCTTATGCGGTAGCGATTAAGGTACGACACCGGATGAAAGATATGGGGCTGACACAAAGGCAGTTAGCCGATGCCATCGGATGCACCCAACAACATGTTTCGGTGCTGCTTAACGGGAAGGTGAATATGACTTTGGAGACTCTGGCGAAATTGGAGAAAGCTCTTGAATTTGATTTGATAGGTCAAGCGCTCAGTTTTGATCACCAGTTTCTTTCCGATCCTATCGCTTCAGAAGAACGAACCGCGACAGGCACATCTTCACTTGTTCAAGGATATCCCCAGCGCAAGAAAAAAGGACCTAAGAAACAATAACCCTATTTCGGGAGGACACATTGGGCGCCAAGCTCCTGTAAATAATCATCAGTGAAGCGTCGCATGTGACCGGCGACAGCAGCGAAGGTCATCTCACCGAAGTAGAGTTTCCCACCGGAAATGTAAAAGTCCACCCTAACCTCTGGGAATCCTTCCGAGAGGGTTCCGGCCACGGAAAGCATCTCATCCAGGCAAGCTGGTTTCGGCACCAATCCCCCTCCATCCCTGAAGCTTTCGTTGAATAGAGACACCTCCGGGCGGAGATTCCAATCAAGGTCATAAACATTGATGTAGGTCCATTCCCGAGTACGGTTATAATTGACCCAGATGGAATAAGGTTTCCCGTCAAAACACCAGACCTTGTAATCTACCGGAGCACCCTGAATCATAGGGATGTCCTGCTCCAGATAACGCTCAGCTATGATCCTGGGTTTGATCTTGTTGTAGAACAACTCTCCCCCATGATAACCGAAACGGTCCTTGAGATGTATGGCAAGCTCTGACCGGATGGCGTCAGGGTCAAAACCCTTTGCCTTGTCCACGATGATGGTGGAGCCGCTATCATGGTTGCATCTTATCACAAACTTATCCGGAAGCGACTCAAAATCAATCTCTTCCGGCTTATTCCAAACCCCAAGCAAGGGAACCAGGATGTCCTCCAGACCTTTTGATTTGACATATTCCCGGACACGGTACTTGTCAGCGCAAAGTGTCCACATTGAAGTGTCCGAATAGCACAGCAGCCACTGGATCTTCTCATTGATGTCACGGGGATGCTCCCAGTCCACCTTGTACCCTTTCCACTTCTTCCATTGCTGATCGACGAAAGCACGATGGAAATGATCAAGCATGAAGCGCTTGTAGAACTGATACAATCGTTTCCGGAGCGTCATTTGGAAAGCTTAAAGACTATGAACCTCATGCCTTCGGAGCTATTACGGAACCTGAAAGGGTCAAGGCGGGTCACCGAGCGTCCCTCCGCTACCGGAATATTCTTGAAATTCTTGCGCTCCAACATCTTGCCTTTCTCGTTCTGGAGTTCTATGGTCAGGTTCACGGAGCAGGCCTCGTCCAAGTTGAATATCACCGGACGGATCTCGTCGCCAGGACCGTAGGCCACATCAACATCATCGCTTCCCGCCCAAGTTCTTCCGAAAACCATCCTGTTGGCATTATCCTTTGCAAAGATGCCGACAAAACATTTGTTGAGTATGTTCTTCAGGATTACCAGCGT
>OMQO01000159.1 GCA_900313275.1 uncultured Bacteroidales bacterium | reverse complement strand
ACCGTCATCTGTACCGACAAGACCGGCACGTTGACCCAAAACAAGATGCAAGTCTATGAGGCCCATTTCTATGGCCTGCCCGACGGCGCCAGTCTGACCAAGCCTCGACACCATCGGAGAGGTAACCGGCGATCCACCTCTGGATGGCGATCTGCTCCAGACCGTTTTCGGCATTGTAGGCGACATCCGGGCTGGCGATGTAAGCGTCAGCACCAGTGGCACCCCACTGCTCGAAGGAGGACTTGATACCGGCCTCATAGAGAGTCTTCGCATCGGCGCTGATCCATCCGCGGTACGCGGCCTCGGCCTCGGTGAAGAGGACACGGGCGGCAGTGATCACGGGCAGCTTGGCGTCCATGGCGAGCATGGTGCTGTTGATGGAGCAGCAGCAGTCGGTCCAGGCGTTGACGGCGGTGTTGCTGGTAAGACCGAACGGAACACCGTAGAATGAGGTGTACTGGTCGCGAGGGAAGAGCTCGGGATCGCGCTCACCCTTGTAACCCTCGATATCGAAGTACTTGAACATACGGTTGTCCTTGAAGGCCTTCATCTGCTCCACAATGTACATGTTAGGAGCCATACCGAAACCGGCACCATCATAGCTGGGGTTGCACCAGTAGTACATCATGTTCCAGTTGAGGTCGTCATGCTGGTGGAAGAGACCATCAGCGACATCCCTCATACCTCCGTCAGCGTAAGCCTTGGCGAAACGGGTCTTACCGGTGGAAGGATCCACGTCGCAAAGCTTGATGGCGAGGAGCATACGCAGGGAAGCGTTGAACTTCTTCCACTTGTTGACATCACCACCGAAGTTGGCGTCAGCGGCGGCGTTGATGGTGCCGCTAGCGTCGAACATGGTGTAAGCGTTGGATAGCCTCTCATCCAGGATGGTGTAGATCTCCTTCTGGGTGTTGTACTTAGGCTTCCAGATGTCCTCGGAAGCGCCCTTGAAGGCCTCCTCGATAGGGAGAGGTCCGACAATGTCGGTGAGGGTCATGTAGTAGAAGCTCTGCAGGGTGGTAGCGAGAGCGATCTGGTTGGCACTCGTACCAAGAGAGGCCACGTTGGGCAGGTCCCTCTGCTCCTCGTCCTGGTTCATCTCAATGATGGACTGGAGGTTCTTGATAGGATTGAGGTACATGGTGCTCACGCCACTGTAGCTGGTGGTGGTACCCAGAGGGCCATACTGGTTGTTCTTGCACTCGGCGAGATAACCGTTCCACTGCTGCTGCCAAGGGTCATACGCGTTCGTGGCGTTACCGGTGACGAAATAGTAGAGATAACGCTGGGACTGCGTGAGGAAATAGGTCGTGTACGCCGTCGAGGGAGAGTTCGGGCTCTTGTTGATGTCGCCGAAATCTGTCGGGTCACAGCTTGTGAAAAGCATGGAGGCCGCGAACACGGAAACTAATAAAGCATATATCTTTTTCATATTCATTCTCCTAAATTAATTTGACGATAATTTAGCGACGTGAACGGCCCTCGCCGAAGGTGGCTTTCAGAGTGACACCGAAGGTGCGGGTCGAGATAGCCTGACCTCCCTCGAGGAAGTTGTATGAAGCACCACCCACCTCAGAAGGATCGAGGTTAGGGACGGCGGAGTAGATCAGCCAGGGGTTGGTGGCGACGAAGGCCACGCTCGCATTCCTGACTCCGATGCCGAGCTTGTCGAGGAAGCGCTTAGGGAGATCATACCTCAGGGAGACCTCGCGGAGCTTCACGTAAGAACGGTCGTACAGCCAGCAGTCGTTACCGTAACGATACTTATAATAGTAGTAGTAGTAAGCGTCGATGTAACCTGACATGGGGTTGCCGTCAGCGTCAACACCTTCCATGAAGATACCACCACCCTTCTGGACGGGCTCACGGACGTTGACACCGTTGGGGTTGATGGCGGCGGTCTCAGCGAGAAGGCCGGATCCCTGTCCCCACATGTTGGTCCAGGAGATGATCTGGCCACCGAGGACGAAGTCGAGAGCGGCGCTCGCGGTGAGGTTCCTGAAGCGGACATCGGTGCTCAAACCACCGGTGAAGTCAGGCTGGACGTTACCGATTTCCTTGTCCTTGTCAACCTCCCAGACGGGACGGACATCTCCGACAGAGGCGGAAGCCTTCTGGAGAATGAGTTTGCCGTCATCGGTGGTCTTCCAACGGGCGGATGTCTGGATGATACCGACAGGCTGGCCCTCCTTTGACTTGATGGAGTAGTTGTAATAGAACCTGTTGGAGTACCACTGAAACTCACGCTGGTCCTCATAGAGCTCAACGAGCTCATTGATATTCTTGGAGATGTTACCGGTGATGTTCCACTCCCAGTCCTTGGTACGGACAGGTGTGCCGCCGAGGAGTATCTCGATACCCTTGTTGCGGACCAGACCAGCGTTCATGGTACGGGATGAGTAACCGGAGTAGGCGATGGTCGTACCGTTGATGATGTCGTTCTTGGTGTTCTTCATGTAGAGGTTGATGTCTCCATACAACCTGTTCTTGAACAGCTTGAACTCAGTACCAACCTCGTAGGAGGTGGAGATGGTCGGCTTGATGTGCTCATTGACCTGGGTGGACTGCTGAGACAGGGCGGGCTGGCCATGGAACTTGGTGGACACATTGTAAACCGGGGTCACAGCGTAAGCGCCGAGGGTCGAACCGACCTGGGCGAGGGATCCGCGGATCTTCCAGAAGCTGAGCCAAGGGGCTTTGATGAGCTTGCTGGCCATGAAGGACAGGGAGGCTCCACCGTAGAGGTAGCCGTTGTTGTCAGCCGGCAGACGGGAGTCGAGGTCGTAACGGACGGAACCGTCAACGTACACGAGGTCGTCCCAACCGATGGTGGTGTTGCCGAAGAACGAGCGGGTCATGTAGTGGGTCTCGCTGTTGTTCGTGGAATATGTGTTGGCGGAAGCGCCCAAGTTGAAGAATCCGGGAACGGACAGACCACCATTGGTGGAACTGTTGAGGTAGAAGTAATCGTACCTGCGGGTCTCAGCGAAGGCCGCGGCCTCGATTGAGAGACGGTTCTCGGCATACTGGTTGCTCCAGGTCAGGTAGCCCTGTGCGGTGATATCGTTGGCCTGGTTCTGATATGTGCGGAAGTAAGGGTCGAAGTTGATTGATCCCTCACTGTTCCTCTCGTTGTAGAGGTTGACGCTCATGATGTCGTTGATACGGGCACCAAGCCTGAAGTTGTAAGGCAGGGTGGCGTAAACGTCTCCGGAGAGGAGGTGGGTCTGGGCCTCGGAACGATAGGTGTACTTCTGCATCACGGCGAAGGGATTGTCATGGAAGTTGGCCGCGATGTTGGTCGGGCTGACGATGTTCCATGTCCTCCAGCTTCCGTCAGGCCTCTGCCAGTCCTTGAGCTGGGCGAGGTCGACGTTGGTGTGTCCCCACTGCACGATGTCGCAGATGTAGTTACCGTTGGTGGAATAACCCTCCTGCTCAGCGTTCTCGTTCCTGCGGTAGCGGTAGCGGTAGCTGATGTCAGCGTTGAGCCAGTTCGTGGGCTTGAGCTGTGAGGAGATGCTGAACGAGCGGCGGACGGCCTTGGAGTTCTCGAAGACACCGGGACGGTCCACGTTGCTGAAGGACACGCGGGTGTTCATACCCTTGGTGGCCTTTGTGAAGGCGACGTTGGTGTTGTTCGTCCAGGCGACGCGGGTAAGGTCGCGGAGGTTCAGACGGTAGCTCCAGGTGTCGGTCTCTCCATAGTGGGAAGATGTGGGATCCCAAGAGAGTGCCGTACGGTAGAGGGTCTTGTCATCGAAACGGGGACCCCAGCTGACGTCCTCACCATAGTCATAGATGAACGCACCATCGTGGATCATGTCATTCGCGGTGAAGACTGTCGTGGCGTCGTTCCAGTCCTTGGAAGGATCGCTGGCGGTCTGAGCCGTAACAGCGGATGACAGTGAACCACCACCATAAAGTTTCTGGAACTTGATGTGATTGTAGAAGACCTCAGCGGAGGTGGTGTGGGTGAACTCAACCCAAGATGAGCCCTCCTGGGCTTTCTTGGTGGTGATGATGACAGCACCGTTAGCACCACGTGAACCATACAGAGCGGTAGCGGCAGGTCCCTTAAGGACGTTGATGCTCTCGACATCATCCATGTTGACAGCACCTGAGCCGGTGATGGCTCCATCAATCACGTAGATGGGCTCACTACCTTCCTGCGAGTTGTAGGAGGTCGGTCCACGGAGGATGATCCTACCCTCGTTGAAGGTGGAACCAGCCTGGCCCCAGAACTGGGCTCCAGCGACCTTACCGGCCAGTGAGTTACCCAGGGAGGCGTTGTGGGTTGTGGTCAGTTGCTCCTGGCTCATGGTCTGGGCCGAGTAACCGATAGCTTTTTGCTTCCTCGTAAGTCCCTGGGCCGTCACGACGACCTGGTCGAGAAGCTCAGAGTCAGGCGCGAGAACCACGTTGACTGTCTGCGCGGCGGACCTTGTCGCATTGACAAAGCCGATGCAGGAGAAAACGAGGGTACCGCCTGCGGGAACGTTGCGCAGGGTGTAGTTACCAGAAGCGTCGGTGATGACGCCATTGGTTGTCCCCTGTACGAAGACGGAGGCTCCGATCACGGGCATTCCGTCCTCCGCAGATGTGACCGTACCTGAGACGGTCATGTTCTGCGCGAGTGCTAAGCCTGCGCAAGCGCAGAAGCAAAGCAGCAATGAGAATAATTTTTTACCCATAAGCTTAAACCTTAATTAAACTTAATATTTGATGAATAAATAGTGAATATTCTCGACTATCTATATCGGCCAGCGGAACCGCCGGGAGGGGACAATCTGCCCTTACCAGAACATATTACGCAAAAACCGACCTACAAATAAAAGAATAAATTTGAAATTATGCAATTTTCATAAAATGTTCCCCAAAAAGAATAATCATTAATTTGAAACGTTTTATTAAATTTGTAATCGATTTAGTTTAATTACGTGTCTTAAAACTTTTTCAATAATTGGGGCGTTTTATTAAAGATTGAAACATATTAAAATTTTTGCTCAACGACGATAATTGTCACATAAAACATTTAAATAATGAGGCGAAAATCATTCAAGGAGGCCAGCTCGCTTTGGGAGGAAGAGAGAGGAAAGGTGGTCAAATCGACTTCAATGGCTGCATATTCTTTAATAATAAGGAATCATCTCGCGCCAAGATTCGAATGTTTGGATGAGATCACACCGGAGTCCGTGCAAG
>OMQO01000158.1 GCA_900313275.1 uncultured Bacteroidales bacterium | reverse complement strand
GAAGGGATGACGGTTGACATGCTCGCCGCCCTCCGTAAGAAACTGCTCTAATTCACCAGCGCTTCTATTTTGACCGGACCGATGAGGCCTGAAGGTAGAAGCGGAGACTCAGGATTGAAGAACTTGTAGGAAGTGAAAGTGGAGGCTGAAGGGTTGCCCACGTCTCCGACCAGGCGGTTGTGCCAAGGATTTATCACTGTGATTTCCAGTTGGTTCTCTCCCGTTCGCAGAGCATTCGTGATCTCTACCTTGTAAGGCTCTTTCCAAATTGTGCCACAATAGGTTCCGTTGACCTTGACCACGGCGATGTCCCTGACATCTCCAAGGTCTAGGATAGTGTTCTCACCCTCCTTGGGAGCTTCCGCGGTGAATGTGGTTGAATACTCAGCCTTTCCGGAGAAATACTTTATGTCTGGGTTCGAGGACTCGGTCAGTGGAGCGAGATTATCCATGACAGTCGGTTCGGGAGTCTTGCCTTTTCCATTGAAATTGACCTTCCAAGGCCCTGAAACCTCAGCCAAGAGTTTCTCGGTGGGGACTACGGCCTCAAAGCTATCTCCAGCCGCCTTGCCGGAGAACACCACGAAGACAGCGTCGTCAGGAACCAGGTTGAGCCGTACGGATGTGCGTCCGTCTCCGATCTTATAGGAGACCTTTTCAATCTTTCCTGTCTCAGGATGCCAGACGCTCACGTCGCGACCCGCCTGCCTGAAGATTATGTCGAGATCCTTGCCTGTATTTCCCGGCCTGTTGATCCAATAGATGTCGGTTCCGGGGAGAGTCCTGTGGACAAAGAGGATTTTCTCGTCGGGTGAGAACTCCACATCGTTCTGGATTCCCGCTCCGGTCAAAACATCTTTGAGAGGCTTGCCGAAATGGACGTTTGGAGCCGCTTTCAGTTTACCCATCAATGAGTTCCATTCATCGGCGTCATCCAGCATGCCGGATGGGGCGGAAGGCTCGTGACCGCATATCACCGCACCCTTGGAGGCCAGGTCGGCGATCTTGGAGAGCACTGGTACCGACATCTTGTCGGCGTTTTTGTCCAGGTATAAGACGGAATAGTCCATTTTGCCAGCCAAAAGGCGACCCTTTTTGACCTGAAGCTCTTCCTTGACCACTGTCGGACCGGCATAGTCGTAATTATAGCCGGCAGGGATGAAGTCAGGAAGAGCGTCCGTTGAGACCTGGGCGCAGACATTGCTGTCCTCTCCATAATAGACAAGGATGTCGGCGACGGCCTTGCCACGCTGTAGCATATAGCAGCTGCGGGCGAGATAGTCAGTCCAGGCTTTAGCTTCGTCCGCCCAAGTCTCGTGACGGTTGAACCATTGTCCATAGGGCCCTAGACCAAGCCCCGGAAACACTTGATCCAGAGGCTGATGGGCAGATTCATGGATTATCAGTCGGTTGACTCCATGTGCCATTTCCCAGTCCGCCGTGGACTTAAGGACTCTCGGAGAATATTTGTAAGCGCTCTTAGATGTGCCGTGGGCGGTAAGTGACTCGGCGGCGACAAGATTCTGTCCGTAGATGTGTGCGACAGAGGCCGACTCCCTGATGTCCGCGGCTGCCATGGAGGCCGATCCGGCATCGATCCAACAAGCTGCCATAGGCACTGTCGCGGTTCTTTTCACATCCATCCCGTCGGCGATGTAAGCGCGGCCACATTCATGGGATTCGCTATAGCGGCCCTTCATGCCATATTCCTTGACAAGCTCATTGATTCTGTCGTAGTTGGCGGCATAGAGGTCAGAGATGGTGATAGTCCAGTCACGAAGGAATGCCTCGCTCTTCTCGACAGACTCGACAATCTCGCCGGTCAGGACGGGCAGCCAGGGGATCAAATCGTAACCCCTTCGGCTCTTGAATTCATCAATCATATTCGGAGTCCAGTTCTGGCAGCCAGCCTCATAACTGTCGGTCAGGATGTACTGGATGCCCCTTTCTCCGATCAGTCCTCCGGATGCGTCCTTGTACATGTCCAGGTAGTTGTGGAAATACCTTGACCATGCGCCAGGATCAAGTTTGTCCACCTCAAGGCCAGTGGCCTCCGCCGGTGCGGGGCCGTTCTTATGGCCTGTCAATGAATACCCTATCCTCAGGATCTTCCAATTACCTTCCGGGGCCTCCCAAGTCAGCACTCCGTCTTTAACCTGGCTGGTGAGGTCCACAACTTCAGATGCGAACGGCCCGTCAGTTTGGGTGATGTAGTCATGGATGTCGTGAGGGGAACTGAATCCGGCCTTCTCCTCAGAGTGGGTCACTCTGCCTATGGGATAAAGCCTGAACTCGGCTATGCTAGTGCCTCTTTCTCCAATGTTGTTCATCTTTAATCGGAACCATCTGGCCTTAGCCTCTGGGAATGATACGGTTGACCTTCCGCAGCTTGTGCTTGGAATCTTGGTCACTTCCGTGAACGCGACCCCATCATTACTCTTCTCCAACGTGGCGTTCCAGTCAGCGGGAGACAGATACGGCCAGTTCCTGACCCTTCCATCGGTCGTGGAGACCGCCCTGAAAGAGACAGGCTCAGGGAATTCGTATTCGATCCATGCCGATCCCGCCTTGTCAGGGGTAAGCGTGACTCCATCATTAAGGCTTTCACCTGCAAGTTGTTCCAATGTGAAAGAGCCTCCGGATGAAGTGACTCTCACATCCATTCCGGTCATAGGAATGTCCTCATCCGGCTCCTTGACCGCAAGGACTGAAATGTCCTTATAGAATTCCTCGGCAGCCCGCTTATTGTCCTGGATCCTGCCCGCCACTTTGAACGGTTCGGGCAGCGCTCCGGAGAATTTCTCTCCGCCCTTTATGCGCATCTCCCTCCATACCAATTTCTTCATGGCGTCTTCAGGAGAAACCCATGGCCCGCCGGTGCAACTCCAGCCCGGGGAACTAGCGACGGTCATCTGCATCCCCAAAGAGTCTCCAAGCGCGATCGCGTACTTGAAGGCGTCTTTCCAGTCGTCGCGCATGTAGATGAGCCTGTTATCCACCACTTGAGGGATGCTTATCGCGGCGTCGAAATGGTGAAAACCGCCTATTCCGACCTTGTCCATCCAGAGTAGATCTTTCCGGATCCCATCCTTGGTCACATTCCCGTCCATCCAGTGCCACCAGACGAAGGGCCTGGCCTCCCGGGGCGGGTCGGTGAATCCTGCCTTAAGGTCTGCGAGAGACTCAGTTGATGTATTCGTTGAACATGCCGCCACAATAGTGGCAATCAACACCAGAACCATCTGGCGCACGCTGAAGAAATTATTCATTATAAACGATTTGTGTTATTCTGACTCGCTTCCGTACAAGCTGATTATATTCAAGATAACCTGTGAGGCCTTCTCCATTGACTCAAGGGGGACAAACTCCATCTTGCCGTGGAAATTGAGGCCGCCAGCGAAGATATTAGGGCAGGGAAGACCCTTGAAACTAAGGTTGGCCCCATCGGTCCCGCCTCTGATCGGCTGGATTTTGGGCTTCACACCTGCCATCTCCATAGCTTTCATGGCCTTCTCAACGACATGATAGTGAGGTTCGACCTGCTCGCGCATGTTGTAATACTGGTCTTTCACGACCGGAGTGGCGGTTCCTTCACCGTACTTGAGGTTGATGAAATCGCAACAATCCACAATGGCTTTCTTCCTCTTCTCGAATATGGATCTGTCGTGATCCCTGATTATATAGGTCAGGTTGGCCTCTTCGACAGATCCGGAGAACCCTATCAGGTGGAAGAATCCTTCGTAACCTTCAGTGTATTCGGGTCTCTGTTCGACCGGCAGCAGGGAATTCATCTCCATTCCGATCAGCAGGGCGTTCCTCATCTTGCCTTTGGAATAGCCCGGGTGGACGTTGCGGCCTTGGATATGGACTTTCGCCGAAGCGGCGTTGAAGTTCTCAAATTCCAATTCTCCGATTTCTCCTCCATCCATCGTGTAGGCATAGTCGGCGGCGAATCTTCGGACATCGAATTTGACCACGCCGCGACCGATTTCCTCGTCGGGGGTAAATCCGATTTTGATCTCACCATGCTTGAAATCAGGATGTTCCATAATGTATTGGACGGCATCCATGATCTCGGCTACACCTCCCTTGTCGTCTGCTCCCAGGAGGGTGGTGCCGTCGGTGGTGATCAGGGTCTGGCCCACATACTGGAGCATTTCGGGGAATTCGGAGGGCTTAAGCGCAAGGCCTGGAACGCCTTTAAGAGCGATCTCACCTCCATCATATTCCTTGATTATCTGCGGTTTAATGTCCGCTCCGGAGGCATCTGGAGCGGTGTCCACATGTGCTATGAAACCAATGGCCGGGACTTTCCCGCTGATGTTTGAGGGGATGGATCCCATCACATAGCCATATTCGTCGAGGGTGGCCTCGACTCCCATCGCCAGGAGTTCATCCCTGAGCATCCGGAGGAGATTCAATTGTTTGGCCGTCGAAGGCTGGCTTTCGGAGTTCTCGTCGCTTTGGGTGTCAACGGCGACATATCTTAAGAATCTGTCAAGAATATTTTCCATTACTCTTTGGTTTTCATTGATGATATGATCATGTAGGCGATAAGCGCGATGAACGGGATTATCGCTATAGCCTCGCCGTAGGCGCTATGCCATCCGGACATGAACCAGTCCACATTGAAGAACTTGAGCAGAGCGCTGACAACACCCATCAGGGCGCCGCCTGCGATGAAACCGGAGGCGATCAAGGTGCCTTTATTCATGCGCGCGTCATTGACTTTCTTGTCTTTGACGCGGGTGCTGACGTACCATGAGATCGCTCCTCCGACGAGCAGCGGGAGGTTGAGATCCAGCGGGATGAACATTCCGAGAGCGAAGGCCAGGGCCGGTACCTTAAACAATGTCAGCAGGATAGCTATCACAGCTCCGATGCCGTACAACAACCATGGGGCACCTCCGCCATTCATCATGGGCTGGATCACCGCGGCCATCGCATTGGCCTGTGGAGCCACAAGAGCCTGGTCACCCACAAAACCGTATGTCTTGTTCAGGACCAGCATCACACCGCAGACAGTCGCGGCCGCGACAGCGACACCGGCGAATTTCCAAGCTTCCTGTTTCTTGGGAGTCGAACCGATCCAGTAACCTATCTTGAGGTCGGTGATAAAGGACCCCGCGACCGAGAGGGCAGTGCAGACTACTCCGCCGATGATCAGGGCAGCCGCCATGCCGGCATTGCCTTTCAACCCTACTGCGACAAGA
>OMQO01000114.1 GCA_900313275.1 uncultured Bacteroidales bacterium | reverse complement strand
AGTACGGAATACTCTATCTCATTGTTGACTATATAGGCGTCTTCCTTATTCAATTCGATGATTATCAGCGTTGTGGTCAATTTGACTTCACCGGGCTGTTCATCAACTTCCTGAAGGGATTCGTCTGCAACAACTGGTACATGTACCATCTCTGGTTCATCCCCGCATTGCTGTACCCGTTGCTACTAAACGCCTTTCTCAACCATAAATCCAGAAAAGTGGTTATCGCCATCGTAGCTGTCCTGTGGATCTTGATTGAAGTGATTGGACAAGGGTGCATATTATCCATGATCCAGCGGTTTTATATGGCATTTCCTCTGTTGAACAAGGTTTTCTTCGTTTCGGAGACGCTCAGTGTGATTCGGATGTATGTGACTGGTTTCCTGTTTACTACTTTAGGGTTCGAGATATGCGACATGGAGGTCAAGCTGATCTATCCCATTATCGCCGTCATCATTCTTCTTCCGCTTGAGTTGTACGCCGGTATCATCGGGTTAGCGTTTATTCTTCTCTCGGTGCTGTTCTTCTTATTAATAAAAAAGCTGCCCGGGATGTTCTTGCTGCCGTACCACAGCGAAATCTCTCTCTTCTCCTGCATCATGTATTTTTTCCATCCTCTTGGAGGAAGGCTGATTTCAGCGTATATCACCACTGATAAACTAGGTATCTTAATCATATTTACTGTATTCAGCTTAATTGTCACGGCTGCTTACGCTTATCTCATCCGAAAGAAAACCCGGAAACCAAGCGTCGCATAAAGGGAACAGGATATGGATTTTAACAAAAGCATCAAATCGATTCCAGACGACTTTGTCATCGCCATTTTCCCTGAGGAAGGAATCTCTGTGACAGGCTCTGACTTGCGTCGCTACAGCGGGATTTGCGCATCCTCGCTGCAAAAGAACGGACACAAGAGAATCGGCATCAAAATGGGGAATTCCCCGGAATTCCTATACCTTCTCTCAGGTGCGTTGAGAGCGGGTGTAAAAGTAACGATTATCAATGTTTTCGAGGATTTCAAGGCCGACTATCCCACGTTCAACAGGGAATCAGCCGCTGAAATCATCAATAGCGCAGACGATACTCCCTCTTTTCAGGAATACAGCTGGGGAACAGAGGAACCGATGATCGCGATTAACACCTCCGGGACTGGAGGGGAAAAGAAGCTTGTTGAGAAATGTATCTGGAACTTCTTGGGAGGCAACGGAATAAACCCTTTTTTACGACTCATCTTAAGAGCATTCGGGATAAGAGTCTATAATTGCTCCCCTTGGTATCACAACACTGGGATCGCATTGTTGTTGCTGTCTCTGGCCGGGGTGTTAGTTACTCAGATAACAGCAGAGCGCTACAAGCCGGAGAGAATGCGGCAGAACATAAACACAATACTCCCCAACGCAATCATAACTACACCTACGATGCTTTTGAGAAGTGTGAAATGTGGTAAAATGGCTTTGCCCGCATATATTATTTGCACTGGAGAGCCCCTGTCCGAAACAACAATCAATTGCCTGGAAGAAAATGGCGGAGGACAGCTTTTATACAATGCCTACGGAACGACTGAGACCGCCACAATCTCACATCTGGTTTATCTCTTCGAAAGTGCCACGCTTTCTAGCAAGGCTATCGCAACCATTCTCCATATCACTGGCTTTGGAGGCCCAGTATTCAATAAACAGACGTCTAAACCATTTTGTGTCGGCAGTTTAGCAAAAAAGGTGGAAGTCAAAATCATCAAAGACGGTAAAGAAGCGAAAGACGGTATCCCAGGACAGATCCATGTCAGGACAAAGACGATGATCGATCAATGGAAAGATGGTTTCTTGAATACCGGCGATTTGGGGTTCTATAAAGAAGGACTCTTATATATTTGTGGTAGAAGTTTGAATGTTATCAACCGGGGCGGTGAGAAGATAATTCCCGCCGATATAAAGCGAGTTATCGAGAATATGGAAAATGTCAAATCCTGTGTTGTGTTCGGAATCCCTTCCGAGACTCATGGAGAGGACATTTGCGCAGCCATCGAGAGTGACAACGGGGCTGAGGTTGTCAAAGCCTCAGATCTCGAACACTCACTTCCGAAACACATGATCCCCCAGCACTTTCTCTTCCTTGATAGTTTCCCAGTGACTGAGTCCGGGAAAGTCAATTTGAAGAAATTACGTACCTTTGCGCTAAATACCAGCGATTATGCCTGACTCGAACTTCATTGACTACGTCAAGATCTTCTGCGCCTCGGGACACGGAGGCGCCGGATCGATGCACCTTCACAGGGCGAAATATATTCCCAAAGGCGGGCCGGATGGCGGAGACGGTGGCCGCGGAGGACATATCATCCTCCGGACCAACCCGCAATTCTGGACACAGGACATAATCCTGGAGGTTCCCGTCGGCACTGTCGTCAAAGACGCTGAAACTGCGGAGGTTCTGTTCGAGATGGTCGAGCCTGACGAGGAAAGGATCCTTTGCAAGGGGGGACGAGGCGGACTTGGGAATAACAATTTCAAGTCAGCGACCAATCAGACACCTAGATATGCCCAGCCAGGCGAGGACGGGGAAGAAGGATGGTTCATCCTCGAACTGAAACTTCTCGCGGATGTGGGTTTGGTGGGATTTCCCAATGCCGGCAAGTCCACCCTCTTAGCAGCCGTCACCGCGGCGAAACCGAAGATCGCCAATTATGCGTTCACCACCCTGGAGCCGAATCTCGGGATCGTCAAGTACTATGACGACCAGTCATTCGTGATCGCCGACATTCCGGGGATAATTGAAGGCGCGCATGAAGGCAAGGGAATAGGGATCCGGTTCTTGAGGCACATCGAGAGGAATTCGGTACTGCTGTTCATGATTTCCGCTGAAGAGGATGACATAGCCGCCAGTTACCGGACCCTCCTTAACGAGCTTGAGGAATACAACCCCGAACTTCTTGATAAAGAGCGGGTTCTGGCTATCACTAAATGTGACCTCATCGACAAGAAGATAGAATCCGAGATTGAGCCTACCCTTCCCGAGGGCATACCTCACTTATTCATTTCATCCATCTCCGGAGAAGGCCTGAAAGAGCTCAAGGACATGCTATGGTCAGCGCTTCAGTCATAGACTCTCTCCACAGGGTGGACCAGGAGTTGACACTATCCGTCAACAGCTTGAGCGCCCCTTGGAGCGACGGGTTCTGGACTATGATGTCGGATATCAAGTTCTGGATCCCGGCCTATGTGCTATGCGCTTTCTTTCTTTTCAGACATCTGGGCTGGAAAAAGGCTCTTTTCGTTCTGGCCTCGGCCGCTCTGGCATTCGCCCTATGCGACCAGGTCTCGAATCTCGTGAAGCATTCCGTCTCAAGGCTACGGCCATGCTATTCTTTCCCTATGCTAGATGGAGGACTGAATGTTCTTGAGAAAAGAGGCGGGTTCTATGGTTTCTTCTCTGCACATGCGGCCAATGCGTTCGCTTTCGCAACCTGCATGATACTAGGTTTCTCCAATGATAAGTCCCACTCCTACAGCGCCTTCAATGCCTGCGCATTGATTTGGGCCACATTGGTCTCTATAAGCAGGGTATTTGTCGGGAAGCATTATCTTGGTGATATTCTAGTCGGGACATTGGTAGGAATAACGATAGGCTACCTCATCGGCAGCCTATCCAATTACCTTATACGGAGATATATCGACAGAGTCCCCTCGCCTAAAGCTCCGGCAGAGCCTTCTCCATCTGGATCCCTCTAGATCCCTTGACAAGGATAGTCATTCCGCTGACAGGGTTAGCCTTGAGCCATGCTGTGAGATCCTCTGAAGACGCGAACCACTTGACGCTATCTGAATGACGGACGGCAAGAGCTTTAGCGAACTCCTCACCTACCAGACAGACCAGGTCAAGGCCCATTGACAAGACCTGATTCAACACTTTAAGGTGCTCAGTCTGAGACTCTTCCCCCAACTCTCTCATATCCCCGAGCAGGGCACCTTTCCTCTCCGCCTTCACAAGTACCAGATTGTCCAGAGCGGCAGCCATGCTGCTCGGATTGGCGTTGTAGGCGTCCTGGATAAGGACATTTCTCTCGGTCTTCTCCATCTGGGAACGGTTATTCTTGGGAATATAAGTTGAGACAGCGTCTATCGCTTCCTCAAGGGACACACCGAAATGAAGACCTACCGCGATAGCCGCCACCACATTGGTGGCGTTGTAGGCTCCCGCGAGATGGGTCTCTACCAACAATCCTCCGGGCATCTTAATTCTCAAGTAAGGGTGCTCTGAGCTTGATGGAAGGACTTTGGCCTTGAACAGGCTTAGGCCGTAGCGAATCACCGACCCTTCGACTCCATCGACTCCTTCGACAGGCTCAGGAACCAAAGGAACAGCAGGAACAGCAGGAATAGCAGGAACTGTAAAGGACCAACGGTCAGCGGCCATAGCAGTGAGGTCTGGGTCGTCAGTGTTGACGAAGGCCGTGCCACCATGAGCGGCGAGGTAGTCATAAAGCTGACCTTTAGCCCTTTTCACACCTTCAAAACTACCGAAACCCAACAGATGAGCCCTACCGACATTGGTAATGAGGCCATAGTCAGGCTCGCTGACTTTAACCAGTTTGGCGATGTCGTCAGGATGATTCGCTCCCATCTCTATGACCGCAAGCTGAGTGGCATCATTGATGGACAGCAAAGACAATGGAACACCTATGTCGTTATTGAGGTTTCCTTTAGTGGCCGTCACATTGTATTTGACAGATAACACCCTGGTTATCAGCTCTTTCGTTGTGGTCTTCCCGTTTGTTCCGGTAAGGCCGATAACAGTGAGCCTACGGCCGTCCACAAAGGTGTTCTCACGATGGTGGCGAGCCAAAGCCTGGAGAGCCTCGAGGGTGTCAGGCACAGGGATAACACGCTCATCACCAGAAGAAGCGGCCGCAGAGTCCTCATTGACGACGGCATACTTCGCACCCAGCTCAAGAGCCTTGAGGGCATATTCATTGCCATCAAAATTCTCCCCCTTGAGGCCGAAGAACATCTCCCCGCCAGCAATCGCGCGGCTGTCAGTCGTGACAGAGGAACACTCCTTAAATAAAGAATAAAGTCTCTGTATGTCAATCATTTCAAGAAAACTTTACTTACTGCCGGTGCTTCCCCAGCCACCAGCTCCCCTGTCAGTCTCAGAGAGAACCTCAACATCCTCCCATTCGACCCTCTCATGCTTGGCTACAACCATCTGGGCGATCCTCTCCCCGGGAACCAGCTCGAAAGGCTCACGGGAAAGGTTGACCAGAGAAGTCCTCAATTCGCCCCTGAAATCGGCATCAACAGTGCCGGGGGAATTGATCACGGTTATCCCCTTCTTGGTAGCCAGTCCGCTGCGAGGACGGATTTGGGCCTCGTATCCTACCGGCAACTCAATGAATATGCCCGTAGGGACGAGAACTCTCTCAAGGGGCTGAATGATAATAGGTTCCTTGATGTCTGCCCTAAGATCCATCCCTGCCGAGCCTTCAGTGGCATAGAAGGGATCAGGCCACTGGCTCTTATTAACTATCTTAACCTTCAACATTTTCTGTGGCTTTCTCCTTATCAGGGATAATGAGGTTGAGGATGACACCGACTATCGAAGCGAGACCGATTCCAGCAAGGGAGAACTTGCCGAAACTGATGACGGCGCCTCCGATTCCGATCGTGAGAATGATAGAGGCGATGATCAAGTTGCGGGTCTTGTTCATGTCAACCTTGGCCTTGATCAAGTTGTTGATTCCCACCGCGGCGATACTTCCGAAGAGGAGCAGCATGATGCCACCGAGAACCGCCTGAGGGATTGTCTGAATGGCAGCTCCGACTTTGCCGATCAATGACACGACGATAGCGGAGATCGCGGCTATCCTCATGCAAGCCGGGTCCGTGGCCTTGGTGAGAGAAACAGCTCCGGTGACCTCGGAATAGGTCGTGACAGGAGCTCCACCCAAGAATGCGGCGAGCATACAGGCGAGTCCGTCACCCATCATCGTGCGGTGCAGACCAGGATCCTTGATGTAATCTTCACCGGCGATCTCACTGATAGCATAGACATCACCGACATGCTCAATAATAGGCGCGATCGCGACAGGAGCCATGAACACAATAGCCTGCCAGGAGAAACTCATCTTGGTGAGATGAGGCAGAGCGAACCACTTGGCATCGGCCAAGGCTGTGAAATCCATTCCGCTACGGAAGAAGATCAACGCCACGATGTAGCCTGCGATGGCACCGAAGAAGACAGGCACCAGTTTGACAAGTCCCTTGCCCCAGATGGAACAAGCGACAGCGACAAGCAAGGAGATGAGGGCGAGAACCCAGTTCTGGCTGGCCATGTTGACTCCGGTTCCGGCGAGGGAAAGACCGATGAGCATGATGACCGGTCCGATGACGATCGGAGGGAAAAGCTTCTTTATGAAGCTGATTCCGAACAGTTTAACCAGGAGGCTCATCAAGAGGTACACGACACCTACAGCCACAAGTCCACAGAACATACCAGGCATCCCGTACAGCTCGGTCGCCTTGACGATAGGCGCGATGAAAGCGAAACTGCTGCCGAGGTAGATCGGGACTTTGCCTTTGGTTACACCATGGAAGAGGAGGGTACCGAGACCGGCGGCCAAAAGGGCGATAGCCGGATCGAATCCTACGAGCAGAGGGACAAGCACCGTGGAGCCAAAGGCCACGAACATGAACTGAACGCCTACTATCGTACGCTTCAGTGGAGTTAAGGATTGGGTTGCCATATGATACCAGTTATTTGGATGCTCTGTAATATAGGAATGCCGCCACTATTCCGAATATCAAGTTTGGCAGCCAGAGTGCCACCACTGGAGGCATCGCCCCCGAATAGACGAACATCTGGCTGAAACGCAAGAACAGGATATAAGTGAAACTCAGGGCTATTCCGATACCGATGTTGAGCCCTATTCCTCCCCTCCTCTTGCGTGAGGAAAGGCTCACGCCCATAATGGTCAGGATGAATGCGGAGAAAGGCAGGGCGTACCTTGTGTGTTTCTCGATCTGGGCGTACATCACATTGGAGTCGCCCCTCAGCTTCTGCTGGGCGATAAGGCCATCCAGTTGGGCAATAGGAAGGGTCTCGACGGTGTTCTTATTGCGATAGAAGTCGGTCACAGTCAAACTGATGACCGTGTCGATACGGGTGCCGGTACGCACCCTGTCCTCGAGGCCTTCGTTGTATTCCCTGATGAAATACTTGTTCAGTTTCCAAGCTCCTTTCGTGCTGTCCCAGGCGGCCGTCTCAGCCGACAGTTTGCTGACAAGCCTGTTGTCCTTGATGTCCTCCAAAGTGAAACCGTAGGCGGTGTTGTTCCAAGGGGCGAAAGACTCGACATAGACGAACTTCCCGGTGTCAATCTGGTAGTGCACATTGCTGGAACCGAACGGGTTCCTATGTTTCACATAAGTAGACTCAAACTTGACCCTCGTGACATTCGCCCTCGGAATTATCCATAAGTTAAGGGACAAGGACAAGAGGGCGATCAAGGCAGCGGAGATGATGTAGGGGCGCATCATCCTCCGGTAACTCACGCCACAGGACAGGATAGCAATAATCTCGCTGTCCGCGGCCATCCTGGATGTGAAGAAGATAACCGTTATGAAAACGAACAGAGGACTGAACATGTTCATGAAGTACGGCACCCAGTTGACATAGTAGTCCATCACAATCGCCTTCAGAGGGGCCTTGTTCTCCACGAAATTGCCGATCTTCTCACTTATGTCGAAGATTATGACAATCACGATGATAAGCAACAAGGCAATGAAGAAGGTCATTATGAACTTCTTGATGATGTACTTATCTATCTTCTTCAGAACAGGTTCCATATTCCTAAAGTCTCGCGCTTACTCTCTTTACCGCACTATCCTTCCACGTCGCGAAATCCCCCGCCTCGATGTGGGCGCGGGCTTGACGGACTAGGTCCAGGTAGAATGCCAGATTATGCTCGCTTGCCACCATGGCGGCAAACATCTCTTTCGCCACGAACAGGTGGTGGAGGTAGGCTTTTGAATATTCCTTGTCAACAAATGATGTACCATCAGGGTCGAGAGGCGAGAAGTCATCGGCCCATTTGGCGTTGCGCATGTTCATGATCCCGTTCCATGTGAACAGCATCCCGTTACGCCCGTTGCGGGTGGGCATGACGCAGTCGAACATGTCCACTCCCCTCGCGATCCCTTCGAGGATGTTGGCAGGGGTCCCTACTCCCATCAGGTAACGAGGCTTGTTGTCAGGGAGCATTGGACAGACCAGCTCCAGCATCTCGTACATCTTCTCAGTAGGCTCCCCGACCGCCAACCCGCCTATCGCGAATCCTCCCACGGCGTCACTGTCGCCGACAAGGGTCAGGGCATGGTCAACCGCCCTTTTACGAAGCTCGGGATAGACACAGCCTTGGATAATCGGGAACATCACCTGATTGTAGCCGTACAGAGGCTCAGTCTCCTTGAAACGCTTGAAGTACCGCTCGAGCCATCCTTGAGTCAGCTTGAGAGACTTGGCGGCATACCGCTCGTCGGCATCGCCGGGGCAGCATTCGTCCAAGGCCATCATGATGTCGGAACCGATGATCCTCTGGGTGTCCACATTGTTCTCGGGGGTGAATGTGTGCCTGGACCCGTCGATGTGGGACTGGAAACGGCAACCCTCCTCGGTGATCTTCCTTATTTGGGTCAAGGAGAAAACCTGGAACCCGCCACTGTCAGTGAGGATGGGGCGGTCCCAAGACTCGAACTTATGGAGGCCACCTGCCGCGCGCAGGATCTCCAAATCGGGACGAAGGTAGAGATGGTAAGTGTTGCCGAGGATAATCTCAGCCTTGATGTCATCACGCAAGTCCTTGTGATAGACACCTTTGACAGAGCCGACAGTGCCAACGGGCATGAAAATGGGGGTTCTGACCTCACCGTGGTCGGTGGTGAAAACCCCTGTCCTCGCCCCGCTGTTTTGATCTGCCGCTATTCTGGTGAATCTCATTCTTTGCGATTTGACTTTCAAATATAGTGTTTTTTACGCTAAAAACTCTTATTTTTGTTTGATTATGGTCCACAAGACAATCATAAAAACCCACAATAATGAAGAATAACTCCATCACTTTCAGGCTCATCCTGATGAATTTCCTGGAATTCGCCGTTTGGGGCGCATACCTTACCTCTCTCGGCCGTTACCTGGGCAACATTGGACTGGGCAACCAGATCAAATGGTTTTTCGCGATGCAAGGCATCGTGTCGATCTTCATGCCCACCCTTATGGGCATCCTGGCGGACAGAAAGATCCAGGCACAGAAGGTTCTTTCTTTGTGCCATCTGTTAGCCGGTATATTCATGATCTCCGCCGGGCTCTATTGCCGTAACGCTGGAGACGCGGTGGCCTTCGGTCCACTGTTCACCCTTTACAGCGTCAGCGTGGCCTTCTTCATGCCAACAATAGCCCTGGTCAACTCAGTCGCGTATAACGCTCTGGAATCCGTGGGCAAGGATCCGGTCAAGGACTTCCCTCCTATCCGCGTGTTCGGCACCGTGGGATTCATTATCAGCATGC
>OMQO01000306.1 GCA_900313275.1 uncultured Bacteroidales bacterium | reverse complement strand
TTCATATTCGAGGGCGAAGAAGAAATCGGCAGTCCCTCGCTGCCAGCATGGATAAAAGCGCACAAGAAGATGCTGGCGGCCGATATCTGCCTGGTGAGCGACACCACCATGATAAGCGACAAGGTACCATCGATAAACTGCGGAATGCGCGGCCTCAGCTACCTGGAAGTAAAGGTCACCGGCCCGAACAAAGACCTCCACAGCGGTCATTACGGAGGAGCCGTGGCAAACCCCATCCAGGTGCTGTGCGAAATGATTTCGACCCTCATCGATGCCGATGGCCGAGTGACGGTGCCGGGCTTCTACGACAAGGTGGTGGAACTGTCGCGCACCGACCGCAAGATGCTCGGGCGCGCCCCTTATGACGAAAAGGAATACAAAGAGTTCCTGGGCGTGAGGGCGCTCCGCGGCGAAAAGGGCTACACCACCCTCGAGCGCACCGGCATCCGTCCCTGCCTTGACGTGTGCGGCATCTGGGGCGGCTACACAGGAGAGGGAGCCAAGACGGTCCTGCCCTCCGAGGCGCATGCCAAGATATCCATGCGCCTGGTGCCCAATCAGCGCAGTGCGGAGATAACCAGAGTGTTCGCACGGCACTTCAAGGCCATCGCGCCCAAGTGCGTCAAGGTTGAAGTCACCCCCTGCGAGGGAGGCGACGGCTTCCTGATCCCTATAAGCAGCAGCGCCTACAAGGCCGCGAGCAGGGCCATCAGCGAGGTGTACGGAGTCGAACCCGTACCCGCCCGCGGCGGCGGCAGCATAGCGGTCCTGGCCGAGGTCCAGAGACCCGCTGCTGATGGGATTCGGACTCGAGCGCGACACCATCCACTCCCCCAACGAAAGCTACCTGCTCGGGCAGTTCTTCGGAGGCATGGAAAGCATCGCACTGTTCTACAAATATTGGCAGAAGAACTAATGCCCGCAGAGTTCAAATTACCACACTGGGTGCTTCCGGTCATCATCGCCCTCCCGATGTTGGCCGGAGCCAACGGCGGCGGGAGCAAGAACGTGAGCACCTCCGCCGCCCGCGAGGCATTCCAGGCCGGTAATTATGAATTAATGTACAGCGAGTTGGAGAATCTCAAGCGCAATCTCGGCCAGGACACCCTCCGGCTCAAATACGCCGACGCCCTGCTGCTGCAAAGCCAGGCGGCGGAGGCCCAGGGAGACACTCTTTCCAGCTATGAGCTTTTGAAGCGCTATCTTTCGCTCTCCGATTCGGTCGAGGACAGTCACTACCGGTTCGGATTCGGCTTGTTTGTTATCCTGCTTGTCCTTCTCGCCCTGATAGCCAACATAATTTCTTCCAGAGAGGTCATCCTCCGCAAAAACGAATCCCTGTCCAAGCTGCTGGCCGAGACTACAGCCTACAGGGAAAAGGAATCCAAGGAAACGGCCGAAATGCCGGAACAGACTCCCAAGGACATCCAGGAAATGGATTCGGAGCATCTATATCTGTTCTTGAGCAAGGCTATAACCGAGAAAAAGCTTTACCTTAACCCTACATTCGGCCGTCAGACACTCATGGACGACTACTCCCTGAGCAAGGAAAAAATAGGAAGGGCTTTCTCAGTATACGGGACATCACTTCCCCAGTTCATCAACCTGTGCCGCCTGGATTACGCCTGTAGCCTCATGAAAAACGAGCGCGACATGAGCGTCACAGACATAGCCGCCGCATCCGGGTTCACCACCCGCGAATCCTTTAGCCGGAGCTTCAAGCAGCAATATGCCCTCACGCCCACAGAATACAAGGAAAACCTTGATATTCAAGGCTAAACTCTAAGCGGGCAGACAAATTATCACCACTTTTCAGACAAATGGTTGGCATAAGTTTTTTGCCAGCTTTCAAATTATTTTCTATTTTTGGAGGTTTTTCAAAACGAAACA
Source organism: uncultured Bacteroidales bacterium (assembly GCA_900313275.1). Classification (GTDB taxonomy): domain Bacteria; phylum Bacteroidota; class Bacteroidia; order Bacteroidales; family UBA932; genus Cryptobacteroides. Next base: position 920 of record OMQO01000306.1, on the reverse strand, counting down.
TACCAAAATATTAATAACAACTTATGACAACTAAGTACATCTCACCCACTACACGCATCATCCGGGTTACCATGGATGGCATGCTGATGGATTCGGGGATCAAGAACGTCACCCCCCAGAGCACGGAAACCTATGACGTTACAGACGATTCAGACAATTGGTTTTAAGGCTATGAAGAAGACATTTAAATTCATCGGCCTTCTTGCAATGGCCGCAGTTCTTTTCTCCTGCGAGAAGAAGATCGACCCCGTCAACCCCACCCCCAATGACGACACCGAACAGGGCACCGACATCGCCCAATACGATCCCAGCGAATATCTGGTCAGTTTCGGAGCCACGATAGAGACTCCCGGCACCAAAGCGACGATAGACCCTGGAACTGGGAAAGTGGCATTCGAGGAGAATGATGAAGTTCTTGTTGTCAGTGGAGATAAGACGGCAACATATTATTTCAATGGAACTGAGTTTATTCCCATACAGACCGAATCTCCTATAGCCATCAGCGAAAATGGCATGACTGTTTACTATCCTTTTTCTGAGTCTGATCCTGAGTTTTCCGTCTCAGAAGGCACAGTTTCATTCATTATGCCGTTGCCCGTTGTTGACACGGAAGATCTTGGAATGAAGGCTCCAATGGCAGCCCAGATAGTACAGGATGGAGCAAGCTTCAAAGCAGAATTCAAGAATATTTGCTCCGTACTTCAGGTAAATGTGACAGGAGAACTGGAGATTTCCTCTGTAAAACTCCAGAATGCCGGCAGTTCACGCATGCCACTTGGCGAGGGAGCTACCTTTACCATCGGTTGGAACGACGAGGCCGAGCCAACGATGACGGCTAACGAATCGGCTGAGAATGCTGAGATTAGCATTCTTCGCGAAGTCACGCTTTCAGCCACGCCCCAAACATTCTACTATATCAT
>OMQO01000157.1 GCA_900313275.1 uncultured Bacteroidales bacterium | reverse complement strand
TAGAGCCACTCTCATCGGTGATGTCGAAGCTGCAGTACTGGGCGTTGAACTTGCTGACCGTTCCGGTGAGCTTGAAGTAAGTCTCCTTATTGGCCGCGGCGATGAATTCGGCGACGGTCTTTGCCTCGGCGTTGCTGTAGTCCCCCTGCGAGCCGGCTTCGAACGAAAGGATCTGAGCCTCGATCACTTCGTGCTGCTCCTTGGAGGCGTAGTAGTCGTATTTACCGGCCAGGGTGACCGTGCCGCCATTGGAAATCTTGGATGACCATTCATCCTTGTTCGCCACGCTATAGACATAGATAGTACCGCTGTCATCAGTGAGGTCGAAGCTGCAGTACTGGGCGTTGAACTTGCTGACCGTTCCGGTGAGCTTGAAGTAAGTGGTCTTCTTGGCGGCGGCAATGAATTCAGCAACAGTCTTAGGCTCAGCGGCATTGTAGTCTTCCGCCTGACCTTCCTCGAAGGACAGGATCTGGGCGTTGACAACCTCGTGCTGGCTGTTCTTCTCGTAATAATCATACATACCAGCCAGCTCGACAGTACCTCCGTTGGAGATCTTGGAGACCCACTCGTCCTTATTGGTCACGCTGTAAACATAGATGGTTCCGCTGTCATCAGTGAGGTCGAAGCTGCAGTACTGGGCGTTGAAGCGGCTCACTTTTCCCTTTAGACGGAAGAACTCTCCCTTAGCGGCCTTACCGATGAATTCCTCAACAGTCTTGAGCTCAAACTTGGTGTAATCAATGGCAGGAGCAGATGTCTCGCCGTTGATGGAAACGATCTTGCTTCCGGTAGTGAACTCAGGAGTGTCGCCCTTGAAATTGACGATGGTACCATTCACAACAACCTCATCACCAACCTTCAACTGATCCTTGCCAGTGAAGGGATCGCCGCCATAATATCTTCCTCGATAGACCATCAGCTGGACAGTGCTGGTACCATCGGCGGAAATGTAATAGGTAGCGTTGCCATGGCTCGGATCGATGTCAACACTGACGACCTTTCCGGTGGTGTAGATCTCGGCGGAGTTCGAGGAGGAGAGGTCATCTCCATTGTTGTACGCCTGAAGGCTCTTTGCCTTCTCAAGGGAAGCCGCCACATTGTAAGGATCTGAGGCTGTACCCTTTCCGGAAGGAGTCACATTAGGATCCTCGCCCTTGGAACCCTTCTGGGAGACGGTGACAGTCCTGAAATCAAAGTCCGTCTTAACCTTGAATGAGGATGTCCTGTCGGTAGAGTTGTTGGCGAGAGCCGTCACGCTGACAGTGACAGGAGCATCTTGCGCGGTGCCGCTGGAAGGGCTGAAAGCCAGCCAGTCGGCATCCGTGGAAATAGTCCAGGGACGGTTGGAAGTAACTGTGATAGAGCCAGATCCACCACCCTGCTCAAAAGAGAGTTCAGTCTGTCCGACAGTGAGCGAAGGGAGCGCGGGCTCCTCCTCTTCCTTCTTGCAGCCGACGAGCAATGCTCCAACGGCGAAGATGGTCAAAAGCAAATTCTGAAGTTTCATTATCAATCGTGTTATTAAATTATTATCTCGCAGTTTGCTAATATACGACGAAATGTTAAAAAATCAAAGACCAAGGTCCAACTCCACGGGACAATGGTCAGATCCGAGAATCTCATTATGGATGTCCGTCCCGGCGATTTTGTCTTTAAGGTCTTCAGACACAAGGAAATAGTCAATGCGCCACCCCGCATTGTTGGCCCTCGCGTTGAAGCGGTAAGACCACCAGGAATACTTCACGTCCTCCGGATGCTGTAGGCGCCATGTGTCCACGAATCCTGCCTCCAGAAGGGTCGAGAATTTATCCCTCTCCTCGTCCGTGAAACCAGCGTTCCTTCGGTTCGCTTTAGGATTCTTGATGTCAATTTCCTGATGCGCCACATTCAGGTCGCCGCAGATAACGACTCCCTTACGAGCCTTTAGGCCGAGGACATATTCCCGGAAAGCATCCTCCCATGTCATCCGGTAATCCAGCCTTTTAAGGCCGTCTTGAGAGTTGGGGGTATAGACACAAACGAGGTAGAACTCGGGCATCTCGAGGGTTATGACACGGCCTTCGGAATCATGCTCGGGAATCCCTATTCCGTAAGTCACGGAGATTGGTTCATGTTTGGTGTAAATAGCTGTGCCTGAATACCCTTTCTTCTCAGCAGAGTTCCAGAATGAGGTGTATCCAAGGTATTCCAAATCGAGCTGACCTGGCTGCATTTTGGTCTCCTGAAGACAGAAGAAATCCGCGTCCAGAGCGGTGAAAGCCTTGTCGAAATCGCCCTTCCCGGCGCAAGCTCTCAGGCCATTGACATTCCAGCTGATGAATCTCATATCAGTAACATTTTAATTGACTGTAACTTCTGTTGTCAAAGTCTCACTAGCGGCATCCCATGAGTCGAAAGCCGTCAGAGAGACTGTGTAGGTTCCTTGAATATCTTCCTCTAAAACGAATGGGACTGTCCATGAGTCCTTCATCTCAGAGGGCAAGGGATGCTTGTAGAAATCCGCGAGTATCTTCTTGGAAGATAGCTGGTTCCCGTCTTTTGAGAGCGTGACGACATAGTGGTGTACGAACTCATCGTCTTCACCCGCATCGAAGTTGACCAAGATTCCCTGAGGGGTCGCTTTCACCCATGGATCAGAAGGAAGCAAGACAGTGGCATTCAGTTTCGATAAAACCGGAGGCGTGTTGGCGGCGGCTCTTCTGCCGAAGGAATATTCATCAAGATGCTTCCCGTTCTTAGAAGGTTTCGAAATGATGAGAGGCTCACCTATAACCGCCTTGTTGTAAAAGTCCATCCTCTGGATTCTCATGTTGCCCTTCTTGTCGAACTGGACAAGGTTCCCTTGGGAGAACTCGTCCTTATCCTTCATGGTTGTCTGACCGGACATGTCCTCGTAACCTCCGGCCTCAAGCGCCATGTATCGCACAGATGCGCATCCAAGGGCCGTGAAAGCGCCCTGCCAGATGCTTCTGGGGTCGTTCAGGGGGAAATGCAGATGGCCTCCGAACGCCACCACTTGGGGATACTTTGACAAAATCTCAGGAAGCTTATCAGGATAACATATTTTGAAGGATTCTTGGTCGTGATTTCCGCCAACTTGGCGTCCAGCCATTTCAAAGCCTCCGGACTATAGACAATAGGGCTGGTACCATCGGGGGTAACCGCAAGGATGTCATAACCGCCAAGAACGCAGTGACGGCACTCCAAACCCTCTCCAGCCTCTTTGTCCACATCGGTCTGGAAATACTTGTCACCAAAGGCCTTACGGAGATATTCGGCATCTCCTACCATCGTCTCGTTCCAGCGGTAGTTAGGCACATCATGATTGCCTACGGTGTAGATCATAGGCACCTTCTCAGGATCCAAGACAGACTCATAGACCCGCTTGAATTCCCCGATAGCGGCCTCGCTGGGATAATCAATCAAGTCCCCGGCTACCAGAACCCCATCCAGCCCATCCGGATCGGACTCTGAAGCCTTGGCCACAAGCTGCTCAAGGGCGCTCTTCCATTTTGCGGAAGTAGCTGGAAGACCGGTGTTTATGTGAACATCGCTCACCACCGCGACAGACAACACGACAGAGCTCTCATCGAAGCCGCCTTGCTCTACCACCCTTTCGCAGGACAACACCATCGCGGTCAAAGCGACCAGAGCCACAAAAGATAATCTCATCCTTTTCATAAATGCAAATATAACACGAATCCCGTGATTTGGAAACTGTTCAGCATAAATGATTAACGACAAAGCCATCCCCTCGGTTTGATGGGATGGCTTTGATTTATGTCGCTGTCTATCAACTATTTCCGAAACACGGGCTTAATTCATCACCGGACGGATCATGCCACCCAGGATGCGTTCCTCATTCATTGATGTCCCTCTATCGTTTTTCTTTATGAAGAAATCATAAGCATGTCCCAAATTGACAGGTAATGAAGTCCAATATATTCCGACAATATAATTCTCATTGTAAGCCGAATCATTGTCATTCCTTGTTCCATAATAGCATCCGGCGGCAGGAAGGAACACATATATAGACGTGACGTTTGAGTTGACCTTGTAGCCCGGACCGGCGACATCGTTTGGGCCGCCACCATAACGGAATTGTGACACCCAAGACAATGTGCAACTAGATAACAAGGCTTCACACTCGTCAGGTGTAGGCATCCTCCAGAGACCACCAAGATGAACACTTGCCGCATCGTCTGAACTGGCGAGGAGACTGGTATTGGATGTGTACCTTCCGCTGACGCTCGAAGTACTGTAAGATGTTGAGGAATAGCCTGTTGACTTGCCCTCTTTCCAAACAAGCGGACTCAATGTCTCGTAATATGGTTCGGTCTCGCCAAAAGCGAAAAAGTCTCCGGAATCATATTCATGCTCCGCACCAAGATTCCGGAAAGACCAATACAAACGTTTTCCATTCACATCGACATTCAAGTCAATGGGCATGTCTCCCGTGATCTGGTTCCAGTTGCTGATCCCAGGAAGCTTGATAGCACGCCCTTCTGACTCTCCTCTGTAGAAGCTCTTGGCCTGGTAAGCCTTTGAATAAAAGGTGGAATTATATGGGGAGCCACTCCCTTTCACGAAGGTGAAATGATAGTCAGTGGCGGTGGCGCGGGCTTCCTCAGCGAGAATACCGCTGAATAGGTAACCTTTGTTCTCTCCGTCAGCTTTATTCTCCTTATCGTAAACATATCCGGGCAACGGGGCGCCATGAGCGAGGGCTTCCGTGGCGACCGCGCCATCAGCTCCTACAGACAGTATCTTGACCGGGGTCATATGAGGCTCTCTCAACTCAACCACATCCGAGGCCGCCGCGGAGGTCTCGTCAATGAAGAACTGGACGTAGCCTTCGGGAATCCTCATGTCGAAAAGGCCGGAAACCTCACCGTCGGTGACCGTGTAAGGCAACTGGGCGGTCAGATAATAGGAATAGTAAATCTTGCTGAATTTGTAACTTCCGTTATCGTTGGAAATCGTGGCATCACTGCCGAAAGGAAGATAGACAGCGGTCATGGTTCCTGTCTGGCCATCGCTGAGGGTCAGATTGTTCTTGGTAGTCCTGACCCACTTGCCACCATCCCATTTCATCTCAAGATAGGCCGGGACTGTGGCACCGCTGAAGAACACGAAAACGACATCGTCGGTCTCCCAACCGGTCTTGACGGCTCTTGTGGCCGTACCGGGATGCTTGGCATCCAAATTGAAAACAATCTCCTTGGGCCCTTGAGGCTCCTCAGGAATGGGATCCATTGACTGCTTGCCGCAAGAAACCATAGCGGCTATAGCCATAAAAATGAAAATGATTGACTTTCTCATCGCTCTATCCTCCTTAGTTTCCACCAGACAAATCATCCTCTTCACCAAAGCCGTGGAACTCAGCGCTTGCGGCGATGACCGTCCCGGCATCCACTCTCAGCACCTCAACGGAAGGCGCCTCGTAGTCTTTCTTGAACGTTTTATCTACCATTTGTTTGATTATTAATACTTAAAGGCTGCGAATATAAACAATCTCCCGCTGTTATCATAATATTCGCCGAAAATTGTAAATTTGTGAATCGACATAATCAGATAACATAGAGATGAGAAGACTCTTATTGCCAATTTTGATGGCGCTCGCGATAAACGGGGCCGCCCAGACAAATCCGAAATTCGTCTACACGGAAGCCAGTGAACTGACTTTGACAGGAAAGCTTATGGACACCCCGAACCCTTACCACAGGGTTGACACGACGCGTTTCAAGGGTTTCACCAAGAGCGAGAACAACCAAGTCAGGAATTCGGCCGGAATCGCCGTGGCCTTCAGGACGAACTCCAAATCAATCTCAGTGCTCACCAAATACGGCGACGTGGGCTGGCCTGTCAACACCTCAGGATTCTCCGCCAGGGGATACGACCTCTATATCCTTGACCGCTCCCTGAACTCGTCGAAGGGCCAGTGGATATGGGCCGGAGCGGGAATCCCAGGGGACCTCTCCAAGCCTTTCAACATCATCTCAGACATGGACGGCTCTTTTAAAGAGTGTCTTATGTATCTCCCGATACTCAGCGAAGAGTATTCCATCAAGATTGGTGTAGAGGAAGGCGCTGTCCTTGAGCCACTTGAGAACCCTTTCAGCCATCGTATAGGAATATTCGGATCAAGTTTCACCCATGGGATTTCCACCTCCAGGGCAGGAATGGCCTATCCCGCCATCTTCTCCAGGGAGACAGGTCTCCAGTTGCTTAGCCTAGGATGCAGCGGCAACTGCAAGATGCAGGACTATTTCGCCGATGTGCTTGCAGCGGCAGATGTTGACGCCTACATATTCGACGCTTTCTCCAACCCTTCCATTGAACAGATCAAGGAACGCCTTTTCCCTTTCATCGAGAAGATCCAAGCCGCGCACCCTGGAAAACCGCTGATTTTCCAGCGGACGATTTACAGGGAATGGCGCAATTTCAATAAGAAGATAGACCAAGAGCAGGCCGCAAAGATCGAGGTCGCTGACAGCCTGATGAAAATCGCCTGCAAGAAATACAAAGATGTGTACTACATCTATCCTAGCGCCTCAGCCACTGACCACGAGACAACACAAGACGGGACCCACCCCTCCGACCGAGGCTATCAGCTATGGGCTCGGTCCATCGAGAAGCCGGTCAAGAAGATTCTCCGGAAATACGGAATCGTGGCTGGCAGATAAATGCTTTAGTATTAGATATTTACTTACTTTTAACGTTACTGATATACAAAGTTTAATATTAGACAATATATTATGAATCAACGACTTACTTGCCAGCTTGTCTTCTTGTTATTAATGACTTCCGCATTGGCTCAGACCAAGACAAGCTATGTTGATCCCTTTATCGGCACTGACGGGATGGGCCATACATTCCCGGGAGCTTGCGTGCCTTTCGGCGGCGTGCAGCTCAGTCCCGACACCGACACTATCCCCCACAATATTAATGGAAAGTACCAGCCGATGGTTTACGAGACTTGCGCTGGCTACCGCTACAACGATCCGACTATTGTCGGTTTCAGCCACACCCATTTCAGCGGCACCGGGCATTCCGACTTGGGAGACATATTAATAATGCCGACCACAGGCCCTCTGAAGCTCAATCCAGGAACGGCAGACAATCCTGACAGCGGCTTCCGCAGCCGGTTCAGCCACTCCACGGAGAGTGCCAGCCCCGGACTGTACCAAGTGACGCTCGATGATTATGGTATAAAAGCAAGGCTCACAGCGACTTCCAGGGTCGGAGTCCATGAATATACCTTCCCGGCCCTTCGACAAGCTCAGGGACCGGTGGACGGACAGATTATCCTGGACCTCATCCACGGCATCTATGAATACGATGGAAAGACCCTTTGGGCGGAGGTACAAGTACTTGATAACAAGACCGTTACCGGCTACCGGATCACCAACGGTTGGGCCCGGACCAACTACACGTATTTCGCCATCGAATTTTCCCAACCTATCGTTGAATATGGCTACACAGACCGCCAGAAAATCTACTACAAAGGAGGATGGGCTAAATTCGACACAAGCAAGAACTTCGCCGCGATGGCCGGGCGCAAGGTTGTCGCATGGTTCAAGTTCGCCACTTCAAAGGATCCTAAGCTGACTGTCAAGGTAGCCCTCTCCTCAACCGGCACGACCGGAGCGCTCAAGAACCTTAAGGCTGAGACCGCCGGAAAGACCTTTGACCAGATCGCTGCCGAAGCCTCCAAAGCCTGGGAGAAGGAGCTTTCCGTAATGGAAATAACTGGTACTGAGGCGGAAAAGAAAATGTTCTACACCTCTCTCTACCACACGATGATCAATCCCTCCATCTATATGGACGTGGATGGCCAATATCGTGGCCTCGACCATAACATCCACCAAGCCGATAGATTCACCAACTATACCGTGTTCTCGCTTTGGGACACATACCGGGCCTTGCATCCGCTCTTCAATGTACTGCAACCTCAACGCAATGCCGACATGGTGCAATCCATGCTGAAACACAGTGAGCAGAGCGTCCACGGACTACTTCCCGTTTGGTCACACATGGGCAACGAAAACTGGTGCATGATTGGCTACCATGCCGTTCCCGTGTTGGCCGATGCCTATACGAAAGGCGTGGCCAACCAAAGTGGTGCCATGCTGAAAGCCATGCAACGGAGTTCCACCTGCCCCTATTACGTCAACCTTGACGACTACCAAAACCTGGGATATGTCCCCTTCGACAAGAACAGCGGCTGTGTCTCCGTGACCTTGGAATATGTCTATGACGAT
>OMQO01000186.1 GCA_900313275.1 uncultured Bacteroidales bacterium | reverse complement strand
CCAGGGCACCTCACATCATTCCGCAGAACAAACTTGAGGCAGATTGCTATGAGGCCGGATGGCTCATGCCGCCAACTTCCTCCCTGAAAACCAAAGGGTTCCGCCTGGAAGAAGACTGGATGCCGACCGATGGCACCGGAACCCGCAAGCAATATGTCCACGTCCCCACACTGGTCTGCGAGGAAGGCGGATCACTCACACTCAAGTTCCACGGCAAAGCGGTCGGCCTATACTGCACCTGCGGCCCCAACGCCGGAATTCTGTCCTACACTATTGACGGGAAGGAGTATCCCCTGCTCGACACCTTCACTCCTTGGAGCAAAGGACTGCACATCCCCTGGCTGCACATCCTGGCTGATGACCTCGAGGCTGACTTTCATGTCCTTAAACTCAAGGTATTGAAAGGGGAAAGATCAGGATGTTACATCCAGTATTTCGCTGTCAACGGATCACCTGTTTATGATAAGTGAGGATAATTTGTTATTTTTGATTGTTAAAAGGCTTTGAATTATGAAAAAGAACATCACCAAGTTAGTCTGTGGCTTTTTTGTAGCCTTATTCTCATCAGTCGCCCTCATCAGCTGCGGTCACGACGAACCTGAAGGAGGCGGAAAGAATGAGGTGGCCGTGACTGGCGTTTCAATCAGCAAAACCTCCCTCAGCCTCACGGAGGAAGACACTGAGACCTTGACAGCCAGCGTCTCTCCAGCAGATGCGACAAACAAGACTATCAAGTGGAGTTCATCCAACACAAGCGTTGTCACAGTTGATGCCAATGGCAAGGTAACCGCGGTAGGAGCAGGTTCCGCAACCATAACCGCCGCATCCTCGGATGGTTACAAGACCGCAAGCTGCTCAGTGACAGTCACAGGCAAATACAGACCCCTGACCAAGATAGAGATCACCCCTGCGGAGTCTAATCTCACTTTTGGAAACACCGTGTTGCTCAGCGTTAAATACACGCCGACAAACGCCTCGAACCAGAATGTGACCTGGCAGAGCTCCAACACTGATGTCGCCAAGGTATCATCCAGCGGAATGGTCGAGGTCGTAAACGAGGGAACTGCCACTATCACAGCGACTTCCGAGGAAGGTGGGCATAAAGCCACCGCCAAGATCACAGTTGCCGGAACCGCCAAGCCTGGTGTTTATTACCTACAGGAATACACCTTATTCAAAGATGGGAGCAGCTACGGCATCAGAACCTTGTTGAATCCCAGCATTGACTTGGAAAACCGGCTCTATTATTACTCTGACGATAATATCTACGTGAGCGGAGTCTCTCTATACCAATATAATCTTTCAACGGGCGGATATCAATCCGCGGCTGGCGGCGGTTATTTCTTCGTCGCAGACGTGAATGACATAAATTCCGACATCTCGGTTTATAAGATTAACCCCATAAAGAGGACTGTAAAGAAAATCAGCATCCACAAAGGCTCGAGAAAGAACGAGATATGGCTCCATGATATGGCTGCGGACACCAAAGGCAACCTGTACATAGCCGGAGAACACTCAAGGACTGACGGCACTGACATAGCTACGCTGTGGAAAATGGACACCAATGATAAAGTCACGGAAACCTCTTATTCCAACGGAACCGGTGCCAAGTCCGGTCCTGCTGTCGAAGCTGTGGCGGCAAACAAGAACGGTGACGTTTTCTTCATTGCCTACGAAGGAGGTCACGGCGCAGATGGATATCAAAAGATAAATCTCTACAAGAACGGCAAGAAGCAATATCAGATAACCGAAAAATGCAGCATGCACTACTCGCAGAGTTGTGACCTGGTCGCCATCGGGAACGATGTCTATATGGCGATCTGCGAATATGGTGGCAGCGGCAACACCACTGTTATCAAGGTTTACAAGAACCAGAAAGTGATCTACACCATCAAAGAGGGAGACCGCATCGCCGCTGGAGACATATTCGTTACCTCAAAGGGCGATGTCTATTGTTCCGGACATACAGGTTCGGGAACAAGCACCAAATCCTACATATGGAAAAACGGGAAGGTCGCCTTCACCGGCAGTAAGATCGTCCCTCCTCATTCCATGGTAGTGAAAGAGTAAACTCCTCCCGGAACTGTCACTAAATGAACATATTCCCCATTCCAAGGGTCCAGTAGAGTGAGGGGTCTCCCCTTCTCGCTCACTATGGTTACATCTCCAACCACACCATCTTTGATGGAGGCTGACACCAGGAAGGCACCCTCGACACGGATCTGGTGGAAGGACGCATCGAGCGATCGAGGCCAGCAAGGGAACAGGCGGACCACCCCCTGATGCCCCATGCAGAGCATCTCGTTGATAGTGTTCGGGACCGTGCTCCAGGTCTCAGTCCCATGAGGATTGTCCTTCTGGAAGCCGTTGTGATAGGTGTGGAGCGAATATTCCTTAAGATGAGTGAGGATGCTGTCGGCAGGATAACCAACCCTGACAGCCGCAGGGTAGAAACTGTTTGTCCCGTTGAAATCCAACCACCTGCGCATCACATCAACCGTGTTCCAAGCCACCTGACGAAGCTCCGGATCACTCGCGAGGCCGATCTGCCCGGCAGGGTAAACATGCTGAAGCCCGAGAGTGTTGTCCGGCCACCAGTCGGTGCCACGTTCAGTGTAGCGGAAAACCGTCTTGCCTTCCCGCTCTTGCAGTGGATAGTCAGAGAGCCGGTCACACCGGTCTTTCCAAGCATCCCTTCTGTCTGCATCCACTTCGAGGAACTCGCTCATGTCGCAAGCGGTCTCCATCACCATCCTGACCAGCCCGAGGGAGGTGACAGGATTCATCGTTCCGACAGTTCCCTCATGGATAGCGTCGTTATAGATCACATATCGGTCACCTTCGAGGGTAAGGTAGTTCTCCCAGAATGTGGCCACTCCTTTGACAAAGGGATAAACTTTCTTTGTAAACTCCTCATCATAAGTGTGATAGAACTGCATAGCGAGGTTCACCACAGCATAAGCGGAGTTGCTTTTCTGCCCCCAGAACATGCCCCCGGCCTCGATGTTGCCGCTCTCCAGCCAGTCCTTATGATTCCTTTCCATAGCCTCGGTCCATCTGGTGGTCTCGATCCCCAAAGGACCGATTCCGACCGGAAGCATGATCCCGTCTTTAATACCAGTCACCACCTCGGAATAGTACTTCCCTCTCGGAATCGCGGCGAGATAAGGTCCATAGCAAGGATCGGCTTGTTCAATCCGATTGGCGGAATAAAGGGCGTAGTAAGCCGCCTGATGATTGTAGTTCAGATGGTAATCCGCCATCCAATAAGGAGGCTCTTGGGTGATCCAGGTGCCGAAAAGTGGCGGCGGGAAGTCAGGATCGCGGCTGCACGATCCAATTCCGTAAAGCGACACATAGTACTGCCGTTCGATGTCCGGATCCGGAATACTCACATACGACTTCTCCCAATACTCCTTCCACCATGCCTCATGCTCCTTTCTGATCTGTTTCAACCGCCGTAGGCAAGCACGACCACTGTCTCCCCGCTCTTCGCGCCCTGCTCTGGCAAATGGTGACCAGCGGCAAGCACGGCCCTCGTCTCGCAGCGCTTCGCGCCCTATCCGGGTAAATGCTCGACGAGGGCTGTCTTGCCGCTGGCCGCTAAGACTGCCTAGACAATCAATAGCGGTCTGGAGGCAATCGTCAGATTTGAAATTGCTGGAGAAAGCGCAGAGGATGGTAAGTGGTTTGCCTGGATTCAGGGTGAAAGAGCCATCCTCCCGGGTCTCGGCGAGCATGGCGGCAGCAGCCTTGGTCGGGATTTCGACAGTGGAGTCTTCAAAGGCTCTCGTGATGTACCTTACTCCCTCAGATGTTGTTCCGCTTGTCCTTATTCCAGGAAAAGGAACCTCAGAATCAGCAGGTTCCAGAACGACCGCCCCCTCGACTGGTTCCTTGCCTTCAGACTTCAGGCTGATCACCAACACGTCTTGGGTGGCTGCCATATAAGCCTCCATCAAGATCACCTGGTCTCCTTTCGCGAATCGACCTTCGGTAGTGGCGGCGTAAAGGCTCTGACTGACCTCGTATGTGGCTCCTTCAAGGGCGGGAATAGTTATTCCCACACGGGCCAGGACCACGGGGAAAGTCTCGTCGTGCGCTGACTTCAATCTCCAGAAATCGTTTCGGGCGATATGGAAAACCAATGCCTCAGGAGGTCCTGACAAGGCAGCTCCGGTCTG
>OMQO01000151.1 GCA_900313275.1 uncultured Bacteroidales bacterium | reverse complement strand
TAATCGCGCATCAGCCATGGCGCGGTGAATACGTTCCCGGGCCTTGTACACACCGCCCGTCAAGCCATGGAAGCCGCGGGCGCCTGAAGTCCGTGACCGGAAGGAGCGGCCTAGGGCGAAAGTGGTAACTGGGGCTAAGTCGTAACAAGGTAGCCGTACCGGAAGGTGTGGCTGGAACACCTCCTTTTTGGGGTTTGACGCCTGGCAGCGACGCCCTCGGTGTGGACAGGGGTCCATCGGCGACCTAGTGCTAATCTTTCTTATTATACAGGCTCTTAGCTCAGTTGGTTAGAGCGCTACACTGATAATGTAGAGGTCGGCAGTTCAACTCTGCCAGGGCCTACCTGAAAAGCCGGACGCCAGCCCGGCTTTTTTTGTTAAGGGGGTATAGCTCAGCTGGTAGAGCATATGCTTTGCAAGCATAGGGTCGCCGGTTCGAATCCGACTACCTCCACTTTAAAATCAAGCACTTGCGGTGACGCGAGTGCTTTTTTTTGTTATATTGACAAGAATCTTCAAAAATGAGCAAGATGTGGAATAAGGAGAAGATCAACGATCACATTGACACAAATGATGCGGCGCAACGCATCAATAACTCCATCTGGTTCCGTGGGCCAAATGTTTGGATTCTGGCTTTTTCCAGGTGGAAGATTCCCAATCTAATCAGATGGTGGATCACCAAGATCGGAAGGATGATCGGGATTGGAATGGTTCTGATTCTTTTTTCTGCTTGCCATGAGGAAGAGGAGATTGTCCCTTTACTCGAAGTGACCTATTCTCAGAAGATTCTTTCTTCAGACGGAGAATCGTTGCGTGTGGATATTCATTCGAACTCCAAGTGGACTTTCGACAGCGACGATCAAACCTGGTACTCGATCGACAAGCCGGTAGGGGAGGGAGACGGTACGGTGTACATTACAGTGGAACCATACACCGAAGCCATCCCTCGCACTGCGAATATCGCAGTCATGATTTATGGCGCCCGAAAGGATTTTGTGATAATGCAGAAGGGACCCGATCCTCCGGCCAACCCGCCTCATTTTTCATTCGTATTAACCACAGAGGGCGGAGATTGCTCATTCCAGGTTCCGTCAGGTTACACTTTCAGAATCGTAGGAAATGATGTGGACCCCGACGGTAGTACCATATGGCTCTATTCGGGCGCAGATGCATTAAGGAACAATAAGTTTACCACTGACAATAACGTGTCTATCCAGGTTGATCGGAACTATCGGATTTTCAAAGACCGTTCCACAAGCCTGAAGGCAGTTCTTACGGATGGCTCGCTCCTTGCCACAATCGATATCCTGCAACAATCGACGAATATCCACCCGGGAGATTTGTTGATTGATGAGATCTTCTATGCAGGCAACAACATTCCCGGGACGGACAAGTCATGTGGAGACCAATACATCAAACTTACCAACAACACCGACCACACTCTTTATTCGAACGGTCTTTATCTCCTGTTCTCAAAGTATGATTCACAGGTTCCTCCTGAAGGGACTCCTTTCTGGCGAGGGGAGAGGTATGAAGACAGGCTCGTGGCCTCTAAAATGTTCTATTTCTACACGTCAATGACAGATCAGTATGCCCTGCGCTTCAAGTTGGATAGCGGTGCATCGGTGTATGTCGCTGTGGAGGCGTTGGATTATTCTGCGAAGGAAGGTCATGGACTTGATCTCTCAAAGGCCGATTTCACTTGCTTTGTCCCTTATGATGAAGAAGGATACCATTATGACGTGCCTTTCCTGGGGGTGATGGGCTTTGATGATGGAATATATGATTCGCCTTTTGACACGAACGGACATTTCAGTGTTGCCTTGGTCATTTTTAATGAATCAGACGATCCTCCTTTTTGGAGAGAAAGTTACGCCAATCGTGAATATAGTGAGCAGAAAATACTGGACGGAGTTGCCGTCGAGGAACGCTCCATTGAAGTCTATGAGATACCCTGTGATCTGATCATCGATGCTGTCAACTGTGGTGTCGCCGAAGGATTTGGCAAACCTGCTTTTCCTGAATCAATGGATGCCGGCTATGCTGGAGTCAGCGCGAAGGATGGAGATCCGCAGCGTTTCGGGAAGGTGATCCGCAGAAAACGCAACGGGAAGAAGTGCGTGGATTCTAACAATTCTTCAGAAGATTTCGAAGTGTCCACGACTTCCTATGACCGTTAATTCTTCAGTCCGGCGATGGCGTTGTTGAGCCATCCACCCCGTGTGTCGAACCATTGGCGGGAGAGTTCCACACTGGTGGCGACAGATGGATGACCAGCCTTCCAACGTTTGTTGTCAAGGGCTATGGAAGCGTCCAGAGCTCGCCCCTCTTCGGAATTCACAAGACTTTTCATGTATGCCGAGGCGTTCTTGCACAAACTGCCCGAGAGACTTTGCCAAACCTCGACATAAGTGTCTCTGAACAAGCGGTTTCCGCTTTCCAATAGGGCGGGGTAGTAGAAACCTCTCCAGATGTGTGTGTTCGCCCAGGTGTCTTTCATCTGGTAGATCCCGTCGAAGTCCCACATGTTCGCCATCATCAGCTTCGAATCGGAATTGCTGTCGTATTTCGTCATGAAATAGTTCGACCCGGCACAGTCCAGGCTGCCGAGGATGTCGTGGCCCAGCAGCCACCTGGCGAATGAGGGGACATCTATGTATTTGTCGTAGTCTCCACTACGGATGGCGGATTCGGTCTTGATAATGAAATCCTTGATGTATCCTATCTGACTGTCGGTGACTTCATCATCTTCCGGGTACTTGAAGGTGTACTGCATGCTGTAGTTCCAATCCCCTGTGAATGTGACATTCTCGTTCCACCAGTAGGCGTCATATTCAATGGCATAGCCGCTCTGGCTTACCTTCAGCCTGCATTTCTCATTCCTTTTCACGGATTCCGCAAGGATGTAAAGACCCTTGTAGTCACCATTGATCACCAGGTTGACATATTCAAAACCAGGAGTCCATTGGAGCCCCACGAGCTGATTCACTTTCCATCCGGCCCTGGACCTGAGGTCGTCATAACAAAGCAGCAGCCAATCCTTGTCTTTGTACTTATCCTCGTCTCCCCGTCGCAAAAGGTCCTTCTTTTTCTGAAGCTTTATCTTGAAAGGCTTTTTGGCGGGGTAGGCACTTGTGTTGCCCCTTATCCTCAGGGTCATCCCGCTTTCGTCTTTGACATAGGGGCCACTGGAGTAAAGGATGCTTTCACCTGCCAGCATGATCATGGATCCAGGGACTTTCGTGGCGTTCTTGATGCCTGCTCCGTTGCAACCTGGCGGATGGGCAACATATTCACAAGTGGGCTCGAATCCGCCGTCGGTGTCGATCCTGATAAGCGGGAGGCCGGTGGCGAGAAGGGTCCGTGTGAGTTCATCGCCTTCGCATGAGACGATGAAACCACCTGATTTACTGATTCTTCCGTAGTCGTCCTTGAGGGCGATGAAGCATTGTTGGCTATAGGAAAACTTGGTGAGGGCGTCTTTCAAGAGAATCTTGTACTTACCGTGATCCTCATAAGACGATCCGGCAGGCTCGATCTTGACGATTTGGAATTCTTTGATTGGTTCTCCCGACTGCCCTACGACCGAGATGTCGCAGTCTTCGCTTCCAGCATCATAATTGAATTGTGTCTCAAAGGGGGTGACGCTGAACTCGGCGTAGGCTTGGCCACCGGGAGAGAGGGTGACCCGGTCTGATAGGGCTCTGACTGTCGCCATTGATGGCAGGGGCTCTTCCTCTTCCGTGGTTTTGGAACAACTACCGGCAAGAAGAGCCAAAGCCGCTAATATGAGCCTCCCGGAGAGTCTCATGGCCGGATGATCTCAACTTCGCCGTCCAGGCCTATTTTTATGATTTGGGAGGCCTGACCGGTCGCGCCGGCCTCTAGCCGGGCGTCAACTATGTAGTCAACAGCCTGGGTGATTTCCTCTGGGACGTCTTTGAACTTCTTGGGTGACGGCTCCCCGGAGATGTTGGCAGAGGTCGAGACAACTGGCCGGCCGAGTTGTTTTGCCATATTCCGGCAAAAATCCATCATGGGAATACGGATTCCGACCGTGCCGTCCGAGGCTACCGCGTTGTAGGCCAGATGGTACCTGTCTGCCTGCCCTTTCGCGGACTGCTCGGGCGCGGGGTAGGTGATCGCTCCGGGATAGATGAGTGTCATGGGCTTGTCGTTGACCTCGACAAGGTCAATCGCCATCGGAGGAATCACTTTGATGTACCGGGCGATCTGGTCGAGGTCGCAGGCGAGGAGCACCAGCGATTTGCTGTCGTCACGGCGCTTGATCTCATAAACGCGTCGTACGGCCTCTGGGTTGGTCGCATCGCAGCCAAGTCCCCAAACGGTGTCGGTAGGGTAGAGGATCACTCCTCCTTTTCTCATGGTCTCTACCGCTTCTGAAAGTACCTTCTCGATTTCGTCTTTCCTCATATTCTCGCTAAACTATTTAATGAAATGGAGATAGACCGCTGTCGCCGCTGTGACGGCCGCCGTCTCGGTCCTTAGGCGGGAAGGGCCTAGGTGGACGGGGATGAATCCATTCTCCACCGCAAGGCGGGCTTCCTCCGGGGAAAAGTCTCCCTCAGGACCTATCATGATCGTAATATCCGCTCCTTCAGGTACTTCCCTTAAGACATCCTCGATTGATCTCCTCTCCGTTTCCCCTTCGAAGCAGTAGCAGATTATCTTGATCCCTCTATCGGTTTTGTTCTCCGCTCCGGTGATGACTGCCCCTGCCCTCGACCATTTACCCGGATAGGGCTGCGAAGCAGCAGGGAGAGGGAGGGGCACGTCATCACCGGAAGCCAAGATGAAGTCTTTGACCGGGCAGGGCTCGTCGATGAGGGGTAGGGCGGCCTTCAGGCTCTGCTTCATGGCTGAGAGGGCAATCTTGCGTGAGCGCTCGGGCTTGAATACCCGCCGCTCGGAACGCTCTCCGATGACAGGCACTATCCTGTCCACACCCACCTCTGTCGCCTTCTCAACGAACCACTCAAAACGATCGTTGTTCTTTGTCGGGCAGACTGCCATGGTCAGGGAATAAGGATGCCCACCCCAGTCGGGGAATCTTTCAAGTATCTGTGCTGCAGCTCCTTTCGGAGAATCATCCGTGAGGACGCAACGCATCATGGTGCCTTGCCCATCGACGACGGTAATCTCGTCCCCGGTCCTGTGTCTCAAAACCCGGACGCAATGGGAACTCTCCTCGGTGTCAAGAAAGACCTCATTACCGCTGATCTGGTTGGCGTAGAAAATCTCCATGACACAAAGATACTAATCTTGACTCAAAAAAGACTATCTTTGTGATATGAGAATAGGACTGATTTCGGACACCCATGGGGTTTTCGCTCCTGATGTGAAGG
>OMQO01000216.1 GCA_900313275.1 uncultured Bacteroidales bacterium | reverse complement strand
GGACCATTCCCAGGAATTGTTCAGGAACAGGACAGCCTTCATGTCTCTCTTGCCCAGTTCAACTAGGAAACGGTCAAGACCCACAAGCAAGGTGTCATTGTACACTCCAGGGGCAGTCTGCAGCGCGGGATCGACTCGGGAATATATGCCATCGGGGCCATCCCCTCCCACAAGAACACGGAGATTGTCCAATCCCAGTTCTTTCATGGTGTCGAGTTCCTTGACAAGACGATCTATGTTCCCACCACGACCTTCAGAGGCCAGGATGGGGCCATACCAGAAATTAGTGCCCACAAAGGTGTAAGGTTTGCCGTCACGGAGAAAGTGACCATCCTCCACACGGACGAAAGATGCCTCCCGGGCGCACCCGGCGGCAAGCAAAATGGCGGTCGCGATCACGACCGATTTAACAGAAAACTTCATGTTGGCCAAACATAATAGTGTCAATCGCGAAATTATTTGTATTCATCAGTGAGGACAAATACAAATTTAGCATAATATGATACTATTTTGACCTTTAAACAAAGATGCGGGTTTTCTTGAACAAGGTACGGAAATCCCGTGGGGTATATTCCCTCTTCGCCTTGAATAAACGATTGAAATTGGAAAGGTTGTTGAAGCCGCAGCTGTAGCAGATTTCAGAGATGCTGTTGGTAGTGTCAACAAGCATCCTCGCGGCGTTGCCAAGGCGTATGTCAATGATATAATCACTCAGCGCCCTGCCGGTCCTCAAGTGGAAAAAACGGCTGAAAGCGGACGGGGACATCCCGACCATCGAGGAGAGCATTCCAAGGTTCAGATCCTCCGCGTAATGGTCGTTGATGTATTGTTTGACTTTCATCACACGACGGCTCTCCTTATCCCTCTCGGCCCTCGCGAAAGAGCTGCTCGCCAGAATCCTGGAATCCTCTGCCCGGGAGAGCTCATAGAGGATTTTAAGGAAATGGAGATACTGGTCAAATGGCTCAGTGTCAGACGATAAGTTATCTAGGAGGGAATAGACTTTCATAATGGTCTTCACAGAGAAAGTCAGGCCGTGGCTGGCCTTGGAGAGCATCCTGCTTATTGAGGAGAACTGACTCTTATTCAACAGGTTCTCAGGGAATATGTCCGGAGAGAACTGGATTGTTATCTCACGCACATCAGGCTCGACGCAACTGCCCTGCTCCCAAGCATGCTCAAGCTCGTTGCCAGCGACTAGGGTAAGCTCGTAAGGACCTATCTCCTCAACGCTGTCCCCAACCACACGACGCACTCCCTGGCCGTTCTCGATAAAGTTGAGTTCATAGTCCCTATGAGAGTGCAAAGGGAACAGGAACTCGGACTTGTGACGCTCGACGATGTACAGGCAGTCCTTTTCCGTGATCGGGGTTATTTCTTTCAGTACGACATTATTGGCCATACGCAAATATAAGAAAATTTTGATACTATTTTCACAAGACCCATGGAAGTAGGTCAAGTATTCGTATATTTGCAGGCTTTTATCGCTTGATATGAACCATTTGGGGGAAATAATCTCACTGATCGTGGCTGTGTCTTGGACCTTCTCTGCCTGGTTCGCGGACAAATCCAGCCGTCGGATCGGATCCATGGAGACCAATGTCGTCAGGCTCGTGATGGCCACGATCTTCCTATCCGCGCTCCTTTGGATAACTATCGGGCACCCCTACCCTGTCCATGCCGACTGGAAAGCCTGGTTCTGGCTCGGATTATCAGCTGTTGTAGGATACGTCTTCGGAGACTACTGCCTTTTCAACACATACCTCTGCATCGGTCCGCGTCTGGGACAGCTCATGATGACAATCGCCCCGCCGATGGCCGCGATCGCGGGGTGGCTGATGCTCGGAGAATCAATGTCTTGGAAGTCAATCCTGGCGATGGTGGTGACCCTGTGCGGAATCGGGATATCGATTCTCAGCAGGGGCGAGAAGCATCAGTTCAAACTTGACATACCACTCAAGGGAATCCTCCTCGGCATCGGTGCCGGAACAGGACAAGGAGTAGGACTGGTGCTGAGCAAGATCGGAATGGAACATTACTCAGCCGCGGTACCACTTGACGCTCCCGCAGCCATGCAGTCGATGCTGCCTTTCGCCTCCACACTGATCAGGGCTGTTATAGGAGCGGTCGGATTCTTTATCCTGCAGTCTCTCGGGAATGGACTTGGAAGCCTCAAGACAGCCGTAAAAGACTCTAAAGGAATGAAATACGCCGCCTTACTGACCTTCTTCGGTCCAGCCTTAGGCGTGTCACTTTCCCTGATGGCGGTCCGTTACGCCAACGCCGGGATCGCCTCAACCCTGATGGCGCTCACGCCGGTGCTGATCATCGCCCCGGATGTGCTCATCAACAAACACAAAATCAAACTCAAGGAGATCCTCGGAGTCCTTGTCAGCATCACCGGTGTGGCGATGTTCTTCTTGCTGTAATACTTAGATTATACTATTCTCCTTAGTGAAGCGGACAATCTCGCTGACATAACCGAAAGCAAGTCCGGTCACAGAATCAGCGCAGCCGTAATAGACGGCCAGACGGTCGGTCTCAGGATCGTGGAGAGCGGCGCACGGGAAGGTCACATTGGGGACATCACCCGTACACTCATAGATTTCCCTCGGCGAAATCAGATAGGGGCCACTCCTGGCAAGAACCTTCCACGGCCGCTCAAGGTCCAGCAGAGCCGAACCGAAGGCATAGACATAGCCGTTGCAGGAACGCAGGACGCCATGGTAGATGAGCAACCAGCCTTCCGGAGTCTCGATAGGCACAGGACCCGCACCAATCTTCATGCACTGCCAGGCGCTGACCTCAAAGGGAGCCGGAGACATCACATGACGGTGCCGTCCCCAATATTCCAAATCAGGTGATTCCGAATAGAATATGTCACCGAACGCCGTGTGGCCGGTGTCGCTTGGTCTGGAGAGCATGGCGAACTTGCCTCCGATCTTCTTCGGGAAAAGGACACCGTTGCGGTTGTAAGGAAGGAAGGCGTTCTCAGCCTGATGGAAAACCTCGAAATCCGTAGTCCAAGCCACCCCTATTGTCGGGCCGTAATAGCCATTGCACCAAGTCACATAGTACTTTCCGTCAATGAGCGTGACTCTGGGATCATAACCATAGACCCACTCAGCCACCTCAGGATCAGCGCCAGTGAACTTGACATCCTCCTCGTTGATCTCCCAATTAATCCCGTCAACAGAGAAGCCTGCATGGAGACGCATCCGACGGTTGGTGTCATCGCAACGGAACACTCCCGCATAGTTGTACTTCCCCTTCTTGAAAGGGACCACAGCGGAATTGAATATGGAATTGGAAGTCGAAAGGAGATCCCGCGGAATAATAGGGTTCTTGGAATATCTCCACATGACCTCGTGAGAGCCGGCGGGGCGGTCTTCCCAAGGGAAATAATTATTCATCAATATGTTATCGTTAATCACTAATCAACAAAACGGATGGTTCCCCACCTATCGGGATGATGGATGTCGACAACTCCGGTGGGTGACCACACCCAGTTCTCTTCCGGCTTCGTCAGCCATTCAACTCGTGAGAAGTTAGCTTTCCACTCCTTGTT
>OMQO01000280.1 GCA_900313275.1 uncultured Bacteroidales bacterium | reverse complement strand
ACCAGTACGGGCGCTACGGTCGAGATCATCGCTATCGTGATTGGGCCGGAGAGAAGGTCTTTCTCCTTTCTGGTCATTTCTTTTAATTGTTCCACATTATAGAGGATCACCCTCGCTTGGTCAATGACCGCGCGTCCTATCGGAGTAGGGGCGATCGGGTGTGAATCCCTGTCGAATATCTTAACATCCAATTCATCTTCAAGCTTTTTCACCATCAGGCTCAAGGTGGATTGCGTAAGCTCGAAGGCCTCGGCCGCTTTACCGAAATGATGGAATTGGTCAATGGCCACAATGTAACGGAGTTGCTGGATTGTCATCGTTTTAATTGATTTTATCAATGCAAAGTTAAAAATAATCGTATTGATAAATCACATTGAAGGGAATATTTTCGCGAAAAATACTTTTTGAATGGACTATAAGGCGGTTTTATGGTATGTCGGAGTTATGCTCCTTCTCCTG
Source organism: uncultured Bacteroidales bacterium (assembly GCA_900313275.1). Lineage (GTDB taxonomy): Bacteria > Bacteroidota > Bacteroidia > Bacteroidales > UBA932 > Cryptobacteroides. The sequence goes on along the minus strand of OMQO01000280.1, from coordinate 4,166 downwards.
TCATCATTGATGGTGGTGTCGGGAATCATTGCCCTTGTCATGCCCGGTGACGATTCAGCGGAGTCCCTCTTCTTTGCCGCTTTCCTCACACTGATTGTAGGACTATTCCCTTTGATGTTCGTAAAGCGCGGCAATCACAAAATGACCTCGAAAGAAGGTAATTTCATTGTCGTGGTTCTTTGGCTTACCTCTTGTTTGTTCGGGGCGTTTCCTTTTTTGTTTTATGGCGGCCCCTTTTCTGTGATTAACTCCTTGTTCGAGAGTGTGTCTGGCTTCACAACGACAGGCGCTTCTATTCTTGAGGATGTCGAAAGTCTCCCTGCGGGACTGCAATTCTGGAGGATCTCAACGGCCTGGGTAGGAGGAATGGGTGTTGTCACCCTTTTCTCGATGCTGGTTGTCAGGGGAATGGACCAGAGTGTCCTGTACGGGGCTGAACTCTCGAGCGTGGCGACCAGGACCGTGCATGAGAAGAAAGCCTCTTTCGCCAAGCAGATGCTTGTGACATATATAACTTTGACCCTCGTCACTTTCTTCTCTTTGAAACTGTCGGGAATGCGCTGGTTTGATTCCGCGGTCAACGCCATGTCAACGTGCAGCACATGCGGATTCTCTACTCGCAGCGACAGCATTGGGGCATGGAATAATCCGGCGGCTGAGTGGATCTTGATTTTCGCGATGCTTGCGGCTGGAATCAATTTCGTCTATGTGTTCCTGACTTTCGTCAAGGGTAGCCGTCGTAATGTGTTCAAATCAGAGATTTCACGCACATTCCTTTCCCTCGTGGGTATCGCGGTTCTTATCATATTCATTGACCTTGTGGTGAATGGGGCTCCTTTCGGCTTCGGCACTCTGAGGAAGGCGGCTTTCCAGGTCGTGTCCCTTTCCACTACCACAGGTTTCGCGACTGCTGACACCACCAACTGGCCTTACCTCTGCATGGGCGTATTGCTCGTTTGTTCAATTGTTTGCGGATGCAGCGGATCCACTTCAGGCGGAATCAAGGTGGACCGTCTGGTGTTATCCGTAAAGGGTCTTGGAAGGAACATTATGGACATCCTTCACCCAGGTGTCGTGGTGTCCGTGAAAGTCGATGGCCAGATAAAGAGTGACAAGCAAGTAAGCGACGCTTACGCCTATTTCTTCATCTATTTCATGCTGCTGATCGTATTCGCTATCGTGAATATAATCATGGGGATGGACGCCACGAGCGGATTTACGGCCTCAGTGGCTTGCATCGGGAATGTAGGCCCGGGATTCGGGGAAATCGGCTCCATGTCCAATTATGCCCATCTGCCGGTTGCCGTCAAATTCTCCAACATGTTCGAGATGATTCTCGGCCGTTTGGAAATCTATCCCATAGTGTCGCTTCTGGCCTCTTTCAGGAGGGCCTCGTCATAGGGTTTTTAACGCGGATTTTGATGAACGCCAAATTATGACTACATTTGATAGATTTACAACCATGTAGTTATGGCTAGACTCTCTGAGAAAATAGGTTACGCGTTGGGTGACGCCGCGGCTGGCGGAATCACCTGGAAGGTGATGTCGATCGCTTTCCCGCTTTTTTTCACAAATGTTTTCGGACTGACGATCGCTGACACCGCGACTTTGATGTTGGTTGCGCGCCTTTTTGATGTCATCACTGACCCAATGATGGGCGCTATAGCTGACAGAACCCGCTCAAAATGGGGAACTTACCGTCCTTGGCTCATATTCGGTGCGATTCCTCTGGGCGTCGTTTTCGCCCTGCTGCTCTACACACCGGATCTCGGCCCGGTCGGCAAGAGGATTTACGCCTATTCGCTGTACCTACTGATGATGGCCGTTTACACCGCTGTTAATGTGCCATACGGGTCCTTGCTCGGTGTGATGACTGATGACGACAACGAGAAGAACCAGTTCTCGTCTTATAGGATGGTAGGCGCTTATGCGATGGGCTTTGTGACTCTTCTATCGTTCCCTTATCTGCAGAAGATGGTTGGCGGGTCCGAGTCGCACCAATATGCTGTACTTGGCGTTATCCTCGGAGCTCTGGCAGCCATTCTTGCGTGCGGCCTCCTTACCAAGGAGCGTCTGCAGCCTGTCCGGGCAGAGAAGTTCAGTTTCAAGCCTTTCGCCGACCTGTTCCGGAACAAGCCGTGGATATACCTGACACTCATTGGAATATGCACCAATTTCTTCAACGGTTTCCGCTATGCAGTCGCCGGATATCTGCTTGAATATTGCTTGCATGGTGATGTGACTGTCTCCGGGCTGATTATCAACTACACCGTGTTCATGACCTTCGGTGAAGTTACCTGCATGATCTTCGGTGGCCTGTCCCCGAAGTTCACGCAATGGGTCGGCTCAAAACGCAAGGCATTCGCTTGGGCGGCTATAATCTGCGCCGTGTCGAGCATAGCGTTTTTCTTCATCCCGATGGATCCCAAATACATCTGGCTCATGGTCGCTCTGGTGATAATCACATCGATCGGCATCGGATTCTATTCTCCGCTCCTTTGGTCTATGTACGCCGATGTCGCTGACTATGCCACCGAGAAGAACGGAACTTCATCGACCGGATTGATATTCTCATCCGGCACTATGTCACAGAAGTTCGGATCGGCCATCTCAGGTGCCCTGGTGGCTCTTTTGCTTGGTGTCGCCGGCTTCATATCCGGCACTGATCCGGCCACGGGACAGACAGTCGTAACTATCACGAATGAACCTGCCGTACAGCGGATGATATGGCTTCTGTTCTCGCTCTTCCCGGCCGCTATCGCATTGCTTATACTGCTTCTTTTGAAACTATATCCTATCAAGAAATAGCGCCACGACACAATGAGTGTGGTGTGTTATATTCCTATGCTGGAAGGCCAGTCTGAAGAAGTTCAGCACTGGCTTGAGGGTGTAAGGGAGAAGTGGGGAGTGATCCCGGTCATGCTGCCTCAGGTGGATTGGAATGATGATCTGACCCCATGGCCGGCGGATCCGATATTCAAAAAAGGAAAACCTTTTGGAGGGAAGGCTGAGGACTATTTGGCTAGGCTTGAGACTGAGATCATCCCTTCGATTGAGAGAAAGATGGGGATCGTGCCTGACGAGCGCTGGCTTCTGGGAGTCTCATTGGCGGGTCTCTTCGCGGTTTGGGCTTCGGCACGGAGCGGATTATTCTCGCGAATAGCCTCAATCTCTGGATCATTTTGGTATCCTGGGTTCGTGGAATGGCTTGAGAACCAATCGTTTCCAATTAAATCAGCCTATCTTTCCCTAGGCGACAAGGAAACCGAAGGGAAGAACAAGCATCTGAAAAGCATCGCGGAGGACACCGCTTCAGTCGCGCGGATTCTTGAGTCCAAAGGAGTGGCGACAACCTTCGAATGGACTGAAGGTACCCATTTCGGCCCGCTTATCCCCAGACTCGATATGGCGCTGTCACAATTAGTACAACAGCTATAGGCGGATCTTGATGCCGCCATTCATGACAAATCCGTCGAGTGGCGCGTAAATCTCTTTAAACACTGGAGCTGAGACACTTCCGGAGTAGATGCTCCCGAAACGGGTTTGTCTGGAGTCGGTGAAGTTCTCGAAATTGATGAAGAGGGCGATGTGCTCCCACATTTTCTCGACCATGAACCCGCAAAGCCAGTAGGAATTTGTAAGGGAACCGTCTGAGAGCGACTGAGGACTGTAATAGTAGGCTTCAAGGCCAATCCGCCAGGAGTCTTCTTTCTCGTACATGAGTACAGAGTTGATCCGATGTTTTGAAGTGAGGATGCTTTTCTTCAATACTCCGGACTCATGGGTGTGGGCGTCCGTCAAAGTGTAGCCGAGGTAGAGGTGAAGATTCTTCCAGCCTAGTTTCATGTTGGTTTCGCCACCCTTTGTGTCAAGGTAGCCGTCTATGTTGCGGAGTTGGTTGATCCCACCTTCTTCCTTGAGCAGCAAAGGGCTCTTGACCTTGGTGAAGAAAAACAGTTGGTTGATGCTGAAAGAGACTGAATTACTGAATATTCGGGTGGAGTAATTGAAGTCCCAGTTGAACCCGTAGCTGCGTTCCAGTTTGTTGTCAGAATTGAGCGGAAGGATGTCCCGGTACTGGATTCTCTCGGTGTCTTCGGTGAAAAGAGTAGGTACCTTATAGCCCATGCCGCCACCAAACCTTGAAGAGAATCGAGTCACTGGCT
>OMQO01000150.1 GCA_900313275.1 uncultured Bacteroidales bacterium | reverse complement strand
ATCCCAAAGCAGGGACCATGGTGAAGAAAGGCCGCCGGGTCATGCTCACAATCAACGCCACCAGAGCGAAGAAAGTCAGCATGCCCAATCTTGTAGGCTATTCGATGAGGCAAGCCAAAGCGGAGCTTAACTCCAGAGGTCTCGCTCTCGGTAAGTTAATCTATGTGAGCGACATAGCGACAAACAACGTGCTTCGGCAAATCTACCACAACAGGGAGATCCGGCCGGGCGTGCAGATTGAGACCGGATCGGAAATAGATCTCCAAGTCGGACTCAATCCCGAGGACAACATGACTTATGTCCCCAATGTCAAGGGAATGAAATACTTAAGGGCTGTTGACGCAGTCCATGACAATTCCCTCAACCTCGGCAGAGTGGTCTTCGACAAGACGGTCAAGAACTATTCCGATTCCCTCAACGCCACAGTCTATAAACAGACACCGGCAGCTTCGAAGAGCCCGCTTCTGATGGGCTCCGACGTGACCCTCCATCTCTCTCTGGACATCAAGGAAAACTACTAGCCGTGGACCAGGAGAGGCTTTACTCCGAACCCGAGGAGACCGTAGAGGATGAGGAACAGGGGATGTTCGAGCATTTCAGGCTCAACGTCGATCCGTGTCAGACTCCTATGCGAGTGGATAAGTTCATGGCCACCCATCTTGAGGATACCTCACGGCACAGGGTTCAGCTAGCCATCAAGGAAGGCTATGTCAAAGTCGGGGATAAAACCGCGAAGGCCAACCTGATCGTCCGCCCCGGAGATGTTATCCGCTTCATGATGCCGTACAGGCGCAGGGGCACTGAGATCATTCCTCAGGATATTCCTTTGGACATAGTTTACGAGGACGATGACTTGCTTGTTGTGAATAAACCGGCGGGGATGGTGGTCCATCCGGGGCATGGCAACTACGACGGTACGCTCGTGAACGCCCTTGCCTTCCACCTGGGTGTAACTACTTCAGAGGCGGCGCCTTTTGCCGCCGAAGACGAAAGGATGGGAGTATTGGTTCACCGTATCGACAAAGACACTTCCGGGCTGCTTGTTGTCGCAAAGAACGATGAGGCCCAAATGGACCTGGCCAAACAGTTCTTCGAGCACAGCATTGAGAGGCTCTATGTGGCCGTGGTTTGGGGTAATGTCAAAGACGACGAAGGCACTATCGACGCGGCGATAGGACGGGATCCCAACGACCGGCTACGCTTCAAGGTATATCCAGAAGACGACGAGAGGGCGAAACATGCCGTGACGCACTATAAAGTGCTTGAGCGCTTCGGCTATGTCACTGTGATCCAATGCCGCCTGGAGACCGGGAGGACTCACCAGATCAGGGTACACATGAGCCACATCGGACATCCCCTGTTCAATGACGCCCGTTATGGCGGCTCAGAGATCAGGAAAGGCACCATCTACGCCAAGTACCGCCAGTTCATCGAGAACTGTTTCGAGCTTTGTCCCCGGCAGGCTCTGCACGCCAAGACTCTCGGCTTCGTCCATCCTAAGACCAAGGAAATAAAAAGATTCGACTCCAACATCCCGGAGGACATGGAGTCGATGATCTCTAAATGGCGTAAATACGTCTCAGTCTGAGGCCTTTCTAAAACATTGGCGGACGGCCACCACCGAACCCACCTCTGCCAGGACCGCCACCGGGACCACCGGGACCACCAGGACCACCCATACCAGGACCCATTCTCATGTTATTTCCCCTCTTGCCGAATGTTCCGAAACGGTAAGTGAGAGCGACTATGACATACCTTCCCAGAGTATTGGACCAACTCTCAGTGATCCTGTTGTTGGAGTTGCTGATACTGATGCTTCTCGCCTGGTCAAGGAGGTCATACGCCCGTACGGCGAGGGTAACACGGTCCTTGAACAAAAGCTTTTGGACATCGAGGTTGATCAGCAAAGTGGGATCGATTTCGGAAGCGTAATTGATGTACCAATTGTAATTGGCATCCGTCTTGAACCTGAAACCTGAAGGAGAAGTCCAAGTTATGGATCCGGTCAGATCCGGGGACCACGTCTCGGTGTTCTTGCTACCATTAGCCGGAGCGTTATCACCCTTATTGATGGAATAAGTGATGTGCTGGTATCTGGCACCACCGCCGAGGGCCACCTCAAGATCATCGCTGCGGTAAGTCAACCTCACCCTCTGCATGTAGAAGAAGCTGCGTGTAACATTCTCCCTGAAAATGGAAGCATTAGCGGGATCAGGATAGTCCTGGAGGAACTCCTTGTATTTAGTGAAAGCCCCTTTATCATCGCGGTACTTCGACATGTCAAGTTTCGATCCGGCATCCATGTAAGAGGTAGACTGCGAGTAAGTCACATTACTCATAGTGAAAACAGAGAAATTGGATTTCGCTATGGGAGAGTTGAAAAACACCCGGCCTCCGCCGTTGAATGAGTTCGGCCCGTTATAAGGGATGGAATACTGGACATTCTTGGAGTCATACAACAGGGCGGACACTATCGGATGCTGGACGAAACCGCCGTTGAGGTTGATATTGAAACTCGTGAAAGTCTTTCTGTTGGTCATCCTGAACTCGGCGTTCATGTTGTGGTTGAAATAAGGAATCAAGCCAGGATTACCGGTTGATATTCTGTTGGGGTTGGAGTTGTCCGGGACCCTCATCAATTGCGATGTGGAAGGTTGCGAAGAACGTCCGCGGTAGAATATCCTCACATTGGTGGTCTCGCCGAGGTCATACCAGAACATCGCGGACGGAGCGACATTTAGAACAGTCGTGTCGTAGACCTCCTTGTTGGTCTCATTGTGGGTCTTGGTCGGCATAAGGGAGAACCCTAACTGCGCGTGAAGTTTGTCTTTCTGATACTGGAGATCAAGTCCGGCGCTCTGGTTATTATACCTGTTAAGGATATTGCTGGAATAAGTGTCATCCCTCGTCTCGCCGAGGGGATCGTAAACCAATGAGTTCTTTCCCTGCACATTGGAGCCACTGTTATAGGCATCCTTAGTGGAGGTGTTTTTGCTCCAGGCATAGCTGTAATTGGCCGAGGCATAGAAACCACCTCCAAGCGGTTCGGTGTACACAAGCCTACCGGAAAGAGAGGCGCTGTTTGAAAGCTGGTCTATCCTCTGGTTCACGATATCAACAGACTCACCATTCTGGTTCTTGTTTGAGTTGAGCGACTGGTTGAAGCCGTCCATCTGGTTGTGGCTTATATTATAGTTGCCCATGAAAGAAAGGGTGCGGCCGGGCATTCCAAGCTTCTGACGGAAGAGCAGGAATCCGTTCGTCCTCCAGTTGCGATTGTCCCCGGTGGTGTTGGAGAATCCGGTATTGGATGAGGTGAGGTTATTGTTGATGTCGAACCTCTCCTTGGAGAAATCCGAATACTGAATATAATTCCCTGATCCGAAATTGACCTGAGGCTGGAACAGGATAGACGTGTTCTCCGAGAATTTATGATCCAGACGCATTCCGAACCTGTGTCCGTACGTTACCCTGTTGTTCAATCCGGGAGAATCCACACCGTTGATGGTGACCATGGAACCATCACTCAAATTCTCCGTCTCTGTGCTTCTCTGCAGGACTTCCCTCTTGGACTGATTGTAGACATAGTTCCCACCCAGGTTCATCCTGTCGTCGAACAGATCCCAGGCTCCATTCAGGCCGGTCATCAATGTGCGGGTGATGCCATTTCGTCCGCCAAAACCGCCTCCGCCGCCCATCATGTTACCCATCATGTTGCCGGAGATGTCCGTGGCGCCACGGTTGTTGGTGTTATTTGCGTTGAGGATGAAACTGACGTTGCTTTTTTGGGTGAACTTTCCGACAAATGCCCCGCCCTGGTAACGGAAGTCGTCACCAACCGCCAGAGTGCTGGTGGTCTTCGGGAAATCCTTTCCACCACCGGCGGAGAAATTGCCCATCAGACCGTCCATCATGCCTTTTTTGACGGTCAGGTCAATCACCTGCTCCTCCTCGCCGTCCTCAATGCCGGTGAATTCAGCCTGCTCGGACTTTTTGCGGACAACCTTGATCTTCTCCACAATCTTGGCTGGCAGGTTCTGTGAAGCGAGCTGCGGATCATCGAGGAAGAAAGTCTTGTTACCGATCGTTATCTTGGAGATGGTCTGCCCGTTGGCAGTAATGCTGCCGTCGTCTCCGATCTCAATGCCGGGGAGCTTCTTCAGGAGATCTACCAGCATGTCATTCTCGGTCGTCTTGAAAGAAGACGCGTTGTACTCGACAGTGTCTTTCTTGATAATAATAGGATTGCCGGTAGCGGAGACGCTGGCGGCATCGAGAGTCTGCTTGTCCTCCAGCATCTTCAAAGTGCCGAGATCCAAAGCGGACTTGACTTCAATATCTTTGGAAAGAGGCTGGTAGCCAAGAAGTTCCGCCTTAAGGACATACTTCCCGTGAGCGACTTTATCGATGACGACTCTACCGTCAGCGTCACTCAGAGCATATTTGTATGGTTTCGTGCTATTGGCTTTGGAAATAGAGACAGTGGCAAAAGTTACAGGCTCGCCATTCTCATCCTGAAGCTGTGCCTTTAGGGTGCTGAGATTCTGTGCGTTAGCGGAAATGAGGATCGACATCACACCGATCAGGACCGCGAAAAATTTCTTGAAGTTCATATTATATATTAAAATTCAAACACTAGTTTGACAAGAAGATGAGGTGGCGGTTTAATTCCGATTAAACAAAAATTGATTATTTTACCCTTCCTGGGTTGTCTTTGATGAATTTTTCCCAACTCGTGGCAGATTTCACTCCAGCGAGAGGGCTCGACGTGGAATAGTAATGGCAGAGAGCTATAGCCAACGCGTCGGTAGCGTCAAGATGCTCGGCCTTAATGTCAACCCCAAGAGTCTTGGTGATCATCATAGCGACCTGTTCCTTCGAGGCCGCACCGTTGCCTGTGATGGCTTGCTTTGCCTCTCTCGGAGCATATTCATGGACAATTTCGATCCCATGCTCCATGGCGGCTATCATAGCGGCACCTTGGGCGCGTCCAAGCTTCAGCACCACCTGGGCATTCTTGCCATAGAAAGGCGACTCCAGGGCCATCTCAGTGCCATGATAGGTCTTGCAAACCTCGCTCACAGTGTCGTATATCTGGCGCAGCTTAGAATAAGCGTCTTTTTCCTTGCGAAGGTCAAGCACGCCCATGTCAACGAACACGGGCTTCTTGTCAATCACATCGATCACCCCGAAACCAAGCAAGTTGGTTCCGGGGTCGATGCCGATGATAGTTGTTTTCTTCATTATGCCGAATCGATGGCTCAGCCAATCCTGTCGAAGCCCGTGTAAGGACGCAGGGCCTCGGGAATGATGATACCATCCTCTGTCTCATTGTCCTCGAGAAGAGCGGCGACCACCCTAGGAAGGGCGAGAGAACTGCCGTTAAGAGTGTGGCAAAGCTGAATCTTGCCTTCCTCATCACGGTAGCGCAGGTGGAGACGGTTAGCCTGATAGGTCTCGAAATT
>OMQO01000154.1 GCA_900313275.1 uncultured Bacteroidales bacterium | reverse complement strand
GAGCCTTCTCCTGATCAGTGATGTTCTGAGCCCAGACAGCGGCATAGCCAAGATAGAACCTCTGGTCGGGAGTGAAGCCGTCAATCAGGCCGGGATCCTTTCCGGCGATGGCGTTGTGCATAGCGGTGTAGGCGATACTGAGGCCGCCATGGTCACCGATATTCTCACCCAAGCACATCTGACCGTTAGCCATCAGGGCAGGCTGACCATCCTTGGCGGGCAGGATCTCGACAGCGTCGAACTGCTCTGCCAGGACCTTTGCTTTGGCCTTGAACTTGGCGTCGTCGTCAGCGCTCCACCAGCCGGACATGTTACCCTTGCTGTCGAACAGACGACCCTGGTCGTCGAAACCATGGGACATCTCGTGACCGATCACGACACCTATTCCACCATAGTTGACAGCGTCGTCAGCGTCAGGGTTGAAGAACGGCGGCTGAAGAATAGCGGCAGGGAAGCAAATCTCGTTGGTGCTGGGATTGTAATAAGCGTTGACAGTCTGCGGAGACATGCCCCACTCAGTCCTGTCAGTAGGTTTCCCGAGCTTCGAAAGGTTATCGGCGACACTCCAAGCCCTGGCGGCAAGGATATTCTCGTAATAGCTCTTATCAGGGTCGATGTCGAGGGTGGAATAGTCTTTCCAGACATCCGGGTAGCCTATCTTGACGATGAAGTTGTCAAGCTTCTCGTGAGCCTTGACCTTGGTCTCCTCACCCATCCAATCCAACTCGTCAATGTGCTGGCTGAAAGCGGTTTTGAGGTTGTCCACCAGGGTGATCATCTTCTCTTTCGAGGACGCCGGGAAATACCTGTCGACATACATCTTACCGACAGCCTGGCCGAGGATGCCGTTGGGAACCTGCATGGCCCTCTTCCAACGAGGCTTCTGCTCCGTGATTCCGGACATCTGGGTGCTGAAGAAGTCGAATGAGGCGGCATAGAAATCATCGCTCATCGAGCTCGCGGCTCCGCTGATGATCCTGGCCGCGAGGTAGTCCTTCAAAATAGCGAGGTCCTCATTGGCGAAATAAACTCCGAACTTCTCGAAGACATCGGGCTCGGAAACCACGAGCTTGGGCTGGGCAGGGATTCCCCTACGGGTCAGATAAGCGTTCCAATCAAAACCGGGGAACTTGGCCGCCAATTCATCGGAGCTATAGACATTGTACTGCGCCTCGACATCCCTTTCCTTGATGGTGTCCCAAGAGTTCTCAGCAAGGACATCCTCAACCGCGAGGGCGTTAGCGGCAGCGTTGGCGGGATTCTCATTTCCGACGAGGGTGAACACCTTGGTGAGGAAAGCCTTGTAACCTTCCTTCAAAGCGGCGTTCTCAGGCTTGACATAATAATCCCTGTTCCCGATTCCGAGACCACCCTGGCCGAAATAGAGAATCTGGCTGTCGCTGTCCTTCATGTCAGACTCGACATAAGCGCCGAAGAAGCCACCCTGGCCGCAGTTGTGCATGTCCGCGACCAACTCCACGAGGCCGGCTTTGTCTTTAACGGAATACACCTTCTCAAGGAACCCCTTGACAGGTGCGGCACCATCACTGTTAAGCTTCACAGAATCAAGGCCCTGCTTGTAGAGGTCAGAAATCTTCTGCTCCACGCTTCCTCTCTCAGCCTTCATGGTTGTCATACCCTTGAACATCTCGTTGAGCCTCTCAACGTTGATCTCGCTCAACTTGTCGAAAGAACCGAAACGGGCATACTCAGGCTTAAGAGGGTTCTTCTTCTGCCAGCCACCGGTGGCGTACTGATAGAAGTCCTCCGCCGGGGACACGGAGGTGTCAAGATTTGTCAAGTCGATAGCGGGCACCTTGTCCTGCTTTGGACCGCATGCGGCGAATGTGACTGTCGCTGCCATCATAATGAATATCAATTTTCTCATTTTTAAAATGATTAAGATTCAAACACTAAACCGCAAAGTTATCAATTATTTCGCGATATTTGCACCCCAAATAAGCTCGCATGTCCAGAATAATCGAATTCGTCAAAGATTGGATGCTCCCGTTGGCTATTGTCATCGGTATAACCATCTGCTTGACGTTGCACTTGATAACCCCTCTCGCAGACTCCGCTGAACCGGCTTTCTCCAGGTTCGCCAAAGAAGTCCAGCCGATAATGGTGGCGATAATGCTTTTTCTCCAGTTCAACAAAGTGTCACCTAAGGACTTGCGTGTCAGGAAATGGCACCTGCTTGTGCTTGGATTCCAGATGGCGGCCTTCGTGGCGTTATCAGCCGCGGCCATCGCCATGCCCAGAGGGGAAGCGAGAATACTGGTCGAATGCGCGATGCTCTGCTTCGTCTGCCCCACTGCGGCAGCTGCCGGAGTGATTACCGATAAACTCGGCGGAAATCTTTCAGACACAGTCACTTATGTGGTTCTGATCAACATCATGGCCGCATTGGTCATCCCCCTGATCATCCCAATGGTCCACCCGGTGGAAGGTGTCTCCTTCCTGACCAGGTTCGCGTCTATTTGCGCTAGGGTGTTCCCGCTCCTTGTCTTCCCTCTTCTGCTTGCCTGGCTGGTGCGTTACACGATGAAAAAGCTGCATCAGAAACTGGTTGGGATCGCCGGTTGGGCATTCTATGTCTGGGGATTCACCCTTTGCCTTTCTATCTATTTAGCAACCAAGGCGTTGATTACCAGCGGAATATCTTTCTGGGCGGCCATCATGATCTGCATCGTCTCACTCCTTTGCACCCTGATCCAATTTATCGTCGGGAGAAGGATAGGAAGGAGAGCCTGCCCTGAAGAAAGCGAGACCTTGAAGCGGACTGACTCCCTCACCGCCGGTCAGGCGCTCGGCCAAAAGAACAACGGTTTCCTCATCTGGCTTGGCTACACTTGGATGACCCCAGTATCTTCTGTCGCCGGTGGGCTCTACAGCATCTGGCAGAATCTTGTCAACTCCTGGGAACTCTATGAGCAACGGCATCATAATGAGAAAGTCAAGTAAAAAGGCAGCGTTTTTCGCCATCTTTTTGTCAGTTGCGCTGAGTGCCCAGGAGATGCCCAGGATGGTTACGATTCCTCCCGGGACCTTCACTATGGGAAGCGATAGAGGCGGGACCGACTTCGATGAGGCTCCAGTCCATGAGGTGACCATCTCTAGGGTGTTCAGGATGAGCGAGACGGAGATCACCAACCTGCAATATGAGCGGTTCCGTCCAGAGCACAAGGCGATTAGAGGGAAGGGTGGCTTCTCTTCCGGGGACAACGAAGCCGTGATCCTCGTGTCGTACGAAGATGCCACAGCCTACTGCGAGTGGCTCTCAGAACAGACCGGAAGGCATTACCGGCTGCCATCGGAGGCGGAGTGGGAATATGCCTGCAGAGCCGGGACGACCTCGGATTACTACACCGGAGACGCTCTGCCGGGGGATATGCTTAAAAACCAAAAGACTGAAAGAGAATTGGTTCCGGTGAGCCTTGAAGTCAAATACGGCAAGCCCAACGCCTTCGGCCTTTACGGGATGCACGGCAATGTCGAGGAATGGTGCTCCGACTGGTACGGGGCTTATCCGGACAGTCCGGCGAAAGACACTGGAGGGCCTTCCAAGGGAGTGTTCAAGGTGACCCGCGGCGGCAGCCACAACACTCCTGTAGAGTTCCTAAGGAGCGCCTCCCGCTCAGCGGCCATGCCAGGAGACATGCACAACCAGATAGGATTCAGGGTAGTGGAGGCTGATTATATTCCTAAGACATTTAAAATCAGGGAGATAAAGCCGCTGAACGGTCTTAAGGTCAAGCGAGGGAAGGCTCGCTGGGGAAGGCCGTCGGAAAAGCCCCTTTGGATGGATCCCATACCTTTCGTCATTCCCCCCGCTGATAGCACTCCTTTTTACAGTCACAATCACCAGCCAGCGATCACATGGTGCCGCAACGGAGACCTTCTGGCTATCTGGTTCTCAACAATCGCCGAGAGTGGAAGGGAGATGGTCGTGCTTGGATCCCGCTTCAGGAAAGATGCCAGCGGCTGGGACCCAGCCTCGTTGTTCTTTAAAGTTCCTGACAGGAATATGACCGGAAGTTCCCTGCTTACCCTTGAGGATGGAACCATCCTGCATGTCAATGGAGTCGGGGATTCCGGTGACTGGAAGCGTCTTGCTTTGGTCACAAGAGTCAGCCACGACAATGGGAAAAACTGGTCGGAGCCTTCAATAGCTGAAGCGGAACATGCTGTCAGACATCAGGTTATAGCTGGAGCTATTGTTTGCTCCGATGGCACGATTGTCCAGTGCTGCGATGCCGGACCCGGCGGCGACGACGGCACGGCGATCCATCTCAGCAAGGATAACGGGAAGACTTGGGAAGACACCGGAGCGACTATTCCGGGCATCCATGCTGGAGTCGTTGAGCTCAAAGACGGATCTTTGATGGCTTTCGGGCGGGGTAATTCGATTGACGGGAAAATGCCTGTGAGTTATTCTTCGGACAAAGGGTTTTCCTGGACCAGCCGGGCCAGCGTATTCCCTCCTATCGGAAGCGGTCAGAGGCTGGTGCTGAAAAGGCTGCTCGAGGGGCCGATCATGCTGGCCACATTCACTAAGGGCGGAATGACGATATTCCTTTCTTACGATGAGGGGAAGTCCTGGAGTGACGGGAAGTTGCTGACTGATGGTTCCGGAAAAACCATCACGGGCGGTGCCTGGACAGGGGATTTCACGCTGGATGCCGATCATGCCGAGCCTAAGGGCTATTTTGCCTGCACCCAAACCCCGGACGGCATCATACACCTCATCTCCAGCCGCCTCCACTACCGCTTCAACCTCCCTTGGTTGCTTCGATAGTTTTATCGGCGGTAGCAGACAGTCCCCTCCTGAACCCATGCCACCCTCGGCACTGTAAGAGGGGGGACCGGAGCGAAGCGAACGGCTTGCCGTGAGCGAGTCGAACGGTGGGGCCGAGCGGAGCGAGGCGGTTCAGGAGGGGACTGTCTGTACCGCCATATTGACCGCGAATAATGGGCTACAAGGCGGAGAGGCGGGCTTGCGCTGAAGCTTTCTCGGTCTCGTCGGGAGTGACCCGGATCAGCATCGGAAGGTACTTCTTCTCCAGCTTGACATTCTTGTCATTTCTTGCCAGCAAGACACAATTCTTGATCGTGGCGTAGTCGTCGGGATTCTTTTTCAGAACCTTGTTGTACATCTTCAACGCGCTCTTGCTGTCCTTCTTGTAAACAAGGTAGTAAGAACCGATGTTGGTCATGTACTGAGTCGCTGAAGGATAATAAGACAGCATCTTCTCCGAAAGGTCCTTGAAAGCCTTGATTGACTACGATGGTCATGCCCACCCCACTTGGGAATATCCCGGACTTGTCTCGGACAAGG
>OMQO01000149.1 GCA_900313275.1 uncultured Bacteroidales bacterium | reverse complement strand
CGGTTTTCCGTCTTTCCTGCATGCGGCAAGCCTTAATGACGGAGCAATAGTCACCGGTCCCGCGTTCAGCTGCGGATTATACTTGACAAAGGATTATATGAATGACTTCAGCTCTATTAAAATTGGACACTTGGGTTGGAGTGAACCTCAGTCCCGCGGGCTTGCTGAGAAGAATGTAGTGAGTGACCTTATTCTTGTCGGACATGTCGAAGTCCAGCTCAAATCTTGTAAAAGCGAAGGTCTCCCGGTCGATGTAGATTATGCCATTGTAGAGCGGATAGGGCTGATCTCCTCTGGGAATCAACCGGATAGCGAACTGCAGGCGGTCCCCGATTATCTCCGGGAGCTCCATCTTCAACTCATAGTTGGACAGTTCTCTCGCGTTCAGCAGATCATCGTTCTTGACTATGTCCAGCAAAACAGCTTGAGCTGGTCCGCCCACAATCTTGACCGAGAGGGTGTCTTTCTTGTCTGGACTCACGAGAATCCTGCTCTTGTCAACAGCACACTTGTCCGCATAGACACCCGTGTGGTAATATGATGATTTATACATCCTTGACACGGCTTCCGTGATGTAGATGTAGCGGTGTCTCTTCTGGACTGTCTCCCTATAGAAACAGTCGAACATCTCTGGATATTTGGGATAGTTGTCCCTGATTTTGGAGATGGCCTTATCCAGCACGCTGTAAGGGTCAGCTATGACCAGGGCTCCCTCCAATGTCAAACTGCCGCGTGGCATCTCGACAGTTATTTGCTTCCCGTCTTTCGGGAACATGACCCTGACCGTTTTATAGCCCAAGAGAGTGAAATCCACGGACTTGGGCTCGACCGCGGACTTGAGGGTGAACACTCCGTCGGTGTTGGTCACGGTAGCGTATTTCAGTCCTGTGAAAGAGACTCCGACATATTGTAGGGGACGGCCTGTCTCAGCGTCGACAACGGTGCCGCTGACGCTGAAAGGAAGCGGTTGAGGGTCAGTCTGTGCGTATGCTGAGAAACTGACCAGCAAGAGAATGGGGAAGAGTAATGCTTTCAGTCTCATTGTTTAATCACTTTCCCGCAATATACGAAAAATCCGGGCTTTTTATTATATTTGATGAAATATTCAGAAACATGAAGAGATTATTCCTTTTTTTAATGGCGGTGGTCATTCCGTTCGCGCAAGGCTTTTCAGCTGACAAAGCCCCTAAAAATGAGAAAGTTAAGAATGTTATCCTCATCATAGGGGATGGTATGGGCTACGCCGCCACATGCTCCTGGATGATTGATAGGGGATATGCTCCTACCGCTTTCGACCGGGCCCAATTCGTTGGTTTCAGCAAGACTTATTCAGCCAACAGCAGGGTCACTGATTCGGCCGCTTCCGGCACGGCTATGGCGTGCGGTGTGAAGACAAACAACGGCATGCTTGGCATGACCCCTGACAAAACCCCCGTTCCCAGCATCGCCGCCTATGCAAAGGAGAAAGGCCTTTCTACCGGCATCGTGGTGACCTCCTACATCCTCGACGCTACTCCTGGCGCTTTCTTCGCCCATGTTCCTCAGAGAGGCATGCGCAAAGAGATCATAGATGACCTGATCGAGTTCAAGCCCGATGTTATCGTTGGTGGCGGAAAGAAGTATTTCATTGACCCTGAGTCGGTTCCGGAGAATATGATCGATAAGGCCGTCCGCGAGGGATTCACCTTCGTCGAGACTCCCGAGGATTTCTACTCGACCCGTAAGACCCCTATCCTAGGCCTGTTCGCTGATGGAAGTTATCCCATGGCCATCGAGCGTGACACCGATTTCCTCAGGGATGCCGCGATGCACACCATCGACATCCTGGATGACAACAAGAAAGGTTTCTTCGCCATGATCGAGGGATCGCATATCGACCATGCCGAGCACGCCAACAACGCCCAGCAGCTGACCTTCGAGATGGAAGAGTTCGACAAGCTTCTCACCGCTGTTTTTGATTATGCCGACACCCATAAGGGAACCTTGGTCGTAGTCACGGCTGATCATGAGACCGGTGGAGTGACTCTCGTTTCCGCGGGAAAGAACTCAGACAGCACCACGGGAATCGACGTGAAATTCGGTACCACCGGCCATTCCGGCATCGGGGTGCCTATCTTCTCCTATGGCGCTTCCGCATGGAAGTTCGGTCAGGTGATGGAGAACATCGAGATATTCTCGAGAATCAAGGCCCTGCTTATCGGCAAGTAGGGTTAATTCCCGCCCCTGAGGCAATTCAGAATTCCAGCCAGGAGGATGTCAATGTCCTCCTGGTTTTTCATTGTCTCGATAGGGAAGCCAAGTGTCACAGCCTTGTAAGTCCCCGCATCGAACAACAGTCCTGCGTTAGAACCGGTGTCTCCGTATCTCAAGAACGGGATGGACTTGACATTGGCCGGCTCCAACGCGTCAGGAGTCTCGACATTGTAGATGAATTGGTTCCTTTCTTTCCAAAACTCCATTGAAACCAGCTTCCCCTTGAGAGGGAGGACGCTGTTTCGCACGGGGCGGATCGTGCCGATCCTTGAGGCGTAGTTGCCTCCCCAGCGGTAACCTAAGACAGTCTCAGCAAACGCTTTAGCCGGTTCTGTGTAGGAAGGGTCGGGTTGGATGGGGAATACCTTGTCCCAGAGGTCGGTGCCTATGTCGGCACCGGACACGATGAGGTTGCCTCCAGCGACAGAAAAGTCTTGGAGAACCTTTCTAAGAGCCGCTGGAAACACCTGGAAGCGGCATCCCTTGGCTCCGCCACCAATAGGGGTCGTGACCTGCTTGCCGCATATAAGGTCGAGAGCGAACTCCCCGTCAGGTGTAAGGAGACCTTCCATAAGGGCGGCTGAACTCGAGGAGTGGACGACATGTCCGGCCCTCAGGATCGCTCTGGCATGAATAGCCGCGAAGTCGAATGTGTTGCCCGGGATGACCTTTCCCGCGAAGTCGTTGAACGAGGCGCCGAATCCGGGATTGTCATCGTTCTTCCAAGGCATATCCCTTCGGATCTGGTACTGGTCGCCAATGAAGTTGATCTCCCTCATATAAGGCACACCAGCGTCAAGTTCGTCCAGGAAACCCGCATAATCAGGGGTGTCGAACCAGGCGGGAGGGGAGATTCGGGTGAAGTTGTTGACCACCAGCACGCTCCTTCCGTCACCGCTCTCAGGTATTCCAGCGGCAAGCACCTCGGAAGGGAAGCTGACGCCTCCGTCATTGAAGGCTAATATCCTGAAACTGTATAACTTCCCTGGCTTTATGGAGATGTTGTACGAGCACTTGCCGCCTTCCGCCGTGAAATCGATCGGAACCCCGTTGTCAAACGCCCCGTTGCCGATTCTGGTCTGAAGGATGAAACCTTTGGGAGCGGCTGTGGTCTCAAGCGAGTCGATCGTCGCTTCCCAACTCAGAGTCACCACGCCTTCGCTTCCCGGAGTGGGAGTTGAGGCGAATGATGTCGAGAAAGCATGGACCGGAAGTGGTTGGACGGAATATTCATGGCCATATCTGGCGCTCATGTATTTTAGGATTCCCTTGTAAACGGCCCTGCTCACGGCGAAACGGAAGGTGGGGTCCAAACCGTATTTCATGTCCTCGAAGTTCTGGTGGGATAGCATCTCCAGAAGCATTCCCGGAACGGTTGTGGTGCGGGACTCGCTATAGGAACGATCCCATAGTCCCCGTCTAGTCCACTTTGGATGGAAAGACTGGCGTAAGTCATTGACTATCTGAGTCTGGACGAAATCGGCCAACATCCTGGCCTGCCAACGGCTCTCCCCATTGGGAAGCTTGTCCTTGTTGTCGCAGAGTAGGGTGTAGATGGCCAGGGTACCGACGATAGAGTCGTTCGGGAACACACCAGCGTCGGAGTGGAAAGCGAATGACATGTCCACAGGAATCCTGAGTCCAGTCTTGCCGGGATTGGTCCTTGAGCCGCCGGACATCCATTCCACCCAGGCGCCTCTTTCTCCGAAATCAGCGGTGTAATCGCCCTCGTGAAGATTCAGGAGGGTGGAGTCGGCTCCAGCCCACTGCATCCAGTAATATGCCCCTTCGGCGAAAGAGGGTAGTCCGGAAAGGGTGTATTCGGAGACAGGCGCGTCAATGGGCCCTCTTGCGACCTTGCCCATGCCACCTCCGAAACGGACGGCATCGGCCGTCACCACGGTGTTGTTCGCTACCTTGTGCCCTTCAGGAACTTGGTTGTCAAGTGTGACGCTGCCTCCTTTCCCTTTGTCGAACTCGAAGGTGCCGAGGTAGATCCACGTCCCGCCTCCCATTTTCTGGTTGACATGGAACTCACTGGAACCACCGAGGTGGTTGACCGTGTAATGAGCCATGTCAGAACTGTTTGGAAGCGACTTGTAGGCGATGTAAACTGAATATTCCCCCCTCGCGGGGTGCAGTCCGCCATGCGGGCCGTGCCGGCGGTGAAGGGGTTGTCCCTGCCTGTGTAAATTGCCTTGAAATCGGCGAATCCTATCCCGGCATCGTGCCAAGACCCTGATTCTGAATAGAATCCGCTGGTTCTGACACCTTCACCACGACCCTCCTTGAAACCGGGATCGTTGTCGGCTATTATCTCATTGCGCTGCGGATTCCTTTCCCTGGGGGTCATCACATACGCTCCGGCATTCTCCAGCATCGGAATAAGGAAAGGCAGCACATAACTCTGGGTGTACATGTCCTCGACGGTGCGGAAAAGGGGAGCCCTCTGCCATCTCCATCTGTCAGACTTCTCATCGTAGTAACGCCCATGGCTTTGCCAAACAGCTATCTGCCGTCCTGATAGCCCTTTTTCGAACTCCATTCCGCCCACCTTGGTGATAAAGCGATCGCTCGCTCTCCTGTCCTTTGTCCTGAACATCGCCGACTTCGGCTTGCCGCTGTTGTCCACCAGCGGCATGATGTAGGAATCAATCTTATTGGAGCCTATGTAGATGTCACCGACCTCATAATCGGACCAGTCGTCAGGCAGGAGGGTCTTGAGCGTTTTCCGGAACCAGCGGGCGTCAGAGTCTCTCCAAGGATAGTCCCCGAAAGTGTTGGTGAAGTGGAAGTCGAGGTTTTTTTCCCTTTTGACCACCTTTTTCGCCTTCACGATGGAAGCCACCGTCGTCCTTTCCCTCAGAAGGGTCTGCATGGAACGAAGCATTGTGAGGGTCTTGGTATTTCTTGAAAAAGACGAGAATCAAAGTGAACACGGTGGCTACGAGAAGTCCGGTGCCATCCGCCACGAAATCGAAGGCATCACCGGTCCGGTAGCTTGTCAGAGACTGTCCGATCTCGGTGGCTACCGCCATCAAGACTCCACCCGCCAGGGACGCGAAAACCAAAAGGATGGATTGGATGCGTTTCTTCGGCCTTGAGGCAAAAGACATGTAACCCAGAAACACGAACGGCAGGAACATGATGAAATGCACCACCTTGTCGGTAGGAATCCCGAACATCTCTTTCTGGACATCAGGCATGTCGGAGAAATTACCGAAGCAGCACCAGAGAACCAGTCCAAGGTAGATCAGGAACAGGATTAGGAATATGTGGTCCCGTCGTCTCATGCCAAAACTATCTTAATATCAGTTCCCCAAAGAAATCAGGTCTGTGGAAATCAGGTTTCGGGACGGCCACCGGATTCCAGCTCAGGAAATGAGGATGGGCGGTGAGGTCTCCGCACTTGTAGAAGTTGCCTCTAACACTGACCGGAAGGGCCTGGGAATCTATCCCTATCAGTTCGAAAGGAATCAGCATGACAACAGTCCAGCCGAAGATTTTCCCATTGATTTCCAACGGTTTCCGTTCAAGGGAGCTGTAGCGGATGACTCTTGTAAGAAGAGCGGTATCCAAGGGCTCGCGGTTCTGCCGTCCTGTGCCGCAGGCCGCCAGCAAGCTGCCGACGCAAGTAAGCTCGAAATTGTAGTACGACCCGTCAAAAGGATCGGAGACGAAGAATTCGCAGCAGCTGTCCTCCCAACTTCTTCCGTTATCCTCCATAGCGGTCGCGCGCAGATCGAGCCCCCTTACGTGGTACATAACGGCCAGATGGGTTTGGCTCCTTGCCACCGCCGCGTTGCAGTCAGGAGTGTATGGAGCATCTTTCGGCCAGTTATTCTCGCAGACGGCGATTTTAGCGGCCTTCTCCTCCATGACCAGATCCAGCTCTTGGAAGGACATCCGCTCGATCCCCTCAATTAGCGGGACCTTTATTCTTTTGACTGTTTTCATATTCCGGAATATTACAAGGCTTGCATGTCGTTCAATTTGCGGTAGAGGCCGCCCAGGGCGAGAAGCTCCTCGTGCCGACCGCATTCCACGATCTTCCCTTCGTCCAGCACGATGATCTCATCGGCGTTCCTGATAGTGGATAGCCTGTGTGCGATGGCCACGGTGGTCCTTGATGACATCAGGCGGTCCAAGGCCTCCTGCACCGTCTTCTCGGACTCGGTGTCCAGAGAAGCCGTGGCCTCGTCGAGGATGAGGATAGGCGGGTTCTTCAATATCGCCCTCGCGATGCTTATCCTCTGCCTCTGGCCGCCAGAGAGCTTGACACCACGGTCGCCGATAACGAACTGGTAGCCACCCTCTTTCTCCATGATGAAGTCGTGGGCGTTGGCTATCTTGGCGGCCGCGATGACTTCATCCATGGTGGCGTTCTCCACACCAAAAGCTATGTTGTTGAATATTGTGTCGTTGAACAGGATGGACTCCTGGTTGACATTGCCGATCAGGTTGCGTATGTCCTGGATCCTCACATCCTTGATAGGGGTTCCATCAATCTTTATGACTCCGTCCACAGGGTCGTAGAACCTCGGGATAAGGTCCACCAGGGTTGTCTTCCCGGCTCCGGACGCACCCACGATGGCGATCATCCTTCCCTTCGGAATGTCCAGGTTGACTCCATCCAGGATCATCTTCGATCCGTCCGGGTAGCGGAAACTCACATTCTCGAATGAGATCTTATCCTCAAATCCAGCCAGCGGGACAGGCACCGACGCTTCGGTTATGTTGTTCTCAGCATCCAGAATCTTGCTGATCCTCTCCATCGAAGCCATACCCTTGGGAATAGCGTAACTCGCTTTGGAGAAATCCTTTATGGGGTTGATGATGCTGTAGAGGATCACCATGTAGTAGATGAATATCGGAGCGTCAATGATTGAATGGCCCTTCAGTATCAAGGTGCCGCCGAAGAATAGGGCAATCGTGATCAGCACAGTGCCGAGGAACTCGCTGACAGGGTGGGCAAGAGCCTGGCGCATCGTGACACGGCTGGTCTTCTTGCGCATCGCCTCGGTCACACCGTCAAACCTCGCCGACATCTTCTTCTCAGCGATGAAAGCCTTGATCACCCTCAGGCCTCCGAGAGTCTCCTCGACTTGTGACATCACATCGCTCCAGAGCGACTGCACGTCCAACGACTTCTTTTTGAGGTTCTTACCAATGACACCCATCGCCCAGATCATCAGGGGGGCGAAGATGATCGTGAAGGCAGTCATCTGCCAGCTGATCACAATGAGAGCGATGAAATAGATGATGATCAGGATGGGGTTCTTAATCAGCATCTCCAGCGAACCGGCGACTGAACTCTCCACTTCCTGCACATCTCCGCTCATTCGGGCGATAATGTCACCCTTTTTCTCCTCCGAGAAGAAGCCGAGCGGGAGTGACAGGATCTTGTTGTAGATCTTCATCCTGAGTTCTTTTACGATTCCGGTGCGGATGGGAATCATCACGGCAGATGAACCGAAGTAGCATGCGGTCTTCAAGGCAGTGGTCACGATGAGGAACAGGCAGAGCACCAGGAGGACCTTGATCTCGCCATGCTGGGCGATGTTGGTCTCAAGGGTGTAATAGACATTCTGCATCAGGCTGTTGCCGATCTCCTTCAAAGGCTTGCTCCAAACCTCGCCCCACGGGGTGAACACATAGGTTTTGTCCGTCATCCTGAACAGGATACGGAGCATAGGAACAATCATGGCGAAGGAGAATATGTTGAACACCGCGGACAGGATGTTCAACACCACCGATCCCCAGAGGTATTTCTTGAATGGCGCGATGTAGCGCCTCATCATATTCAAAAACCCTTTCATCTCGTCAAAGCACCTTCGTAAGCCAATGGAAGATCACGAATATCCTCCGCTTGAACACATTGTAGTTGAGGCTGAGGGCATCGTCTTCGACCTTGTTGGTCTTCATCGTGATTCCCGAGGTGAAGACCACGCAAGGCGCTCCGCCTCTGGAGAATACCCCCTGATCCCCGATCTTGGACAGGAACATCTCGGTGAACCCCTCGCTGCCGTAGTAGTCGAAACCGAGGTCCAGGTTGAGCCCGTCAGCGTCATTCGCCCTTTGGAGCTGGTATTTGAATCCAGCGCCTCCGAGCATGATGAGGTAGTCCTTCCTGCCCTTATGGAGCGGGGACATGGAACTGCCTAAAATATCCAAAACCACCACGTTCTGGATCTTTGCCGGGGTGATTGTCTCCCCGCTGATGGGATCCTTGAGCCGTCCCGAGACAACATCGTTCCAAAGCGCCTCCGCTCCCACCGAATTCCTCTCACGCCCGTCTGTGGCCACGAATATGATATTCTTCCCGTAGGACCTCCCCAGTTCTTTCATTCTCGCGAACATGTCGGCGATGCTGATCATCGCCACAACCCCTGAGGCGTTGCTGTCCGCTCCCGGATAGACACTTCCGGCGATCTTGCCGAGGTTGTCATAGTGGGCGGTGACAATCACATAAGACTCTTTGAGTCCCTGCCGTTTACCAGGCATGAAGCCGATTATGTTGTGTCCGGCCTTGTCTCCCACACTGAAGGAACGGCTCCATTTGCCGCCCATCTTCATCAATCCGGCCTTCCGGAATCTCCTGGCGATCCAGAAGGCAGCCTCGTTGGCCCCTGAGGTGCCGGTGGCCCTTCCCTTGAACAAGGTGTCGCACATGAACTCCACTTCCTGCTCCAGACGCTCGGCGGATATGATCCGTTCAGCGTTCTTCCCAGACGGGATCATCTTGGGACTTGTGGATTGGGCCATGATGGTCCCGGAGAAGGCCACGAGTAATATATGTAAGAAAAAATAGCGTGATTTCGTCTTCAAGGCACGATAAATGTTTATCTTTGCAAACGACAAAAATACTAATTTTGCCCCTATTAATAAAATAAATCGGATGAAAAGGTTCGCTTTCTCCCTTCTGCTCCTGCTGTCGATGGTCCAGGTGTGCCTGGCTCAGTACGACAAGGATGTCTTCATGTTCAGGGGACGGCAGGCCTTGGCCGACAACAGGTACGCCGACGCGATCAGCCAGTTCAACATCCTGGCTCACCTCGACACCACTGATTGCTGGGTCTTTTTCTACAGGGGCATTGCTAAGTACAATCTCGGTGACATCCGTGGCGCGCAAACTGATTTTGACACATCCGTCAGGCTCAACCCGGTTTTCACCAATGGCTACCACTTCAGGGCCATCACCCTGAGCCGTTCCGGAAAATATGACGAGGCTTTAGCCGACTTCGAAAGGGCCATGGAGTTGCGACCTGGACTTATCGGCCTGTATTTCAGTAGGGGAGTCACGTATTTCCTTGCCCAGCAGTTTGATAATGCGGTCACCAAAGGCCAGGCACTTCGCTTGTATAGCATCGGAAATCTCACTCATGTTCGATTATGTCTGATGTATGATGGCTGAAGGCTGATGTATTTCGATGGAAGAGGGAAGATGGATTCAGAACACAGCGGCAATACCATGTCTCCGTTTCTTGCGATAGTTGGGATTAGGAATCATAAACTGCTGCTTCTCCTCGTCGGAAAGAGAAGCTATAGCAACGCCCTTGCTGTCGGCATAAGCCTTGATGGCCCGGATGTCAACAAGATAAGGCATCGCAGACTCGTCCACAGGTTCGTATTCCTGAGACAAGTATTCCTTATATTTCTTCTCCTGAATAGGCATAAGTGTAAGTTTTTATAATTTCCTGCATCTCGTCTTCAAACACACAGAATTGATAGGGATGGAGGATGCCCACATGAGTGGCCTTCATCTTCTCCATATAATGCTCCAGCACCTTCTGATTGGCCGCATAGCCATAGATGGCACCACCAAATCCGGCCTTTATCGATTCGCTGCCAGCAATGGCGAACAAGTGTCCACCCACTCCGGCATATTTTGGCGCATCATTCATCTGGGGATTATTCTGTGGGGCCGTACACATCCAGGCGATGTACATGGCCTTCAGCTCGTCATTACGCTTCAATGCCACCAACCCTTGGATATCCACAGTTCCTTCCAGCACTAAGGCATACACCTCATATTCCTCCACAATCTTTCCCCAGTTGACATACCACCCGCTTTTGCGGTTGAACTTGCTGAGAAAACTCTTACGCCGGATACGAATCACCTCCGTATTCACCACCTCACCCGTCAGGATGTCCTTCAGGCATGGCGTGAAAACGTCAATCAATACGTCAATCTCGTGTATTTTGGTTGGGGTCATATTATTACTCAATTTCTGTATCAGGCATAGGTAATACGTACGCTTTTAATCGATTTTAAGAAGGAATCGTAGTCGATATAAAGTCCATCCAAGATAGGTTTAAGATCGATGTATTCCTCTTCTGGTTCAGCATTATGACGATATTTGGCCTT
>OMQO01000144.1 GCA_900313275.1 uncultured Bacteroidales bacterium | reverse complement strand
TTTAGTATTCTAAATGAAGAAGTTAATCATAACACTGGCCGCCTTCATGGCGGCCTTTTTATCCCTCGCTCAAAATGGGCTCCAAAGGGATGTTCCCGAGAATCACGGAATGGATGGGGGGAAGATTGCGCAGGTGGACAGGGTCGTGGATGAAGCGATCGCTGACGGGACGATTCCAGGTGCTGTTGTGGGAGTGGTGCGTGGAGACAAGATCGTTTACTTGAAAGCGTACGGCAACAAATCAGTAGTGCCGGAGGTGGAGCCGATGACAGTTGAGACGATGTTCGATCTGGCCTCCCTGAGCAAGTGCGTCAGTACCACGCTCTCCATTATGCAGTTGATAGAGAACGGGTTAATACGTCTGACTGACAGAGTGGACATGTACATTCCGGATTTCCAGCCATGGGTTGATCCCGAAACCGGGGACAAGGTTGACATCACAATCCGGGACCTTTTGACCCACTCTTCCGGCCTGGATGCTTACCCGAATGTGCAGGCCTATGTGACCGAGTTTGGGGAGAACACTCCGGAGAAGTTTGAGGAATATGCGGCCACTCGTGTCGGGCGTAATTTCCGCCCGGGTACCCAGTGCCTATATAGCTGCATCAATTTCGTCACGTTGCAGCGTATCTTGGAACGAGTCACCGGAGAGAAACTCTGTGACTATGCCCAAAACCACATTTTCACACCTCTCGGTCTTCAGCACACCTGCTATCTTCCCCTTAACAAAGGAACCATGGCAGAACTGTGCGCGCCAACTGAGGTGCAGGCCGATGGGAAACCTTTGAAGGGAGCGGTTCATGACCCGTTGGCAAGAAGGATAATGGGAGGCAACTCAGGCAATGCGGGGGTGTTCTCCAATGCCGAGGACCTCAGCGTGATCTGCGCCGCGATAATGAATGGCGGAGCTCTTCCGGGAGCTGCTCCCGAAGCCCGCATCCTTGGCCCTTTGACGGTAAATCTGATGTGTCAGGCTCCTGTCCAGAATGATCCGATGGTTGGCAGGGCTCTCGGCTGGGACAAGGACGGATGGAACCCGGGGACTCGGGGAGACATATTCGCCCCCGAGACCTGCATATGGCACACTGGTTACACCGGCACTTCGATAGTTATCGACATGAAGACCAAGACCGCCCTGATCATCCTCACCAACAGGGTACATCCAGAAGACAAAGGCAGCCTGGCCCGAATGAGGGCCCAGGCTGCCAATATCGTCGCCGGATCTATTATAGATTAACTATTTCCAGCTGCCATCAACCGCTTCGGTATCTTCAAGCCCTTGAGTCTCAAGGGAGTCTTGAAGAATCGTGTCATCGGTCATGATATAGATGACCGAGATTTCAGGGGTTTCGTACCCTATTCTAGTTTGTGCCTTCATTGCCTCCGGTAAATTCTGGTTGAACAAGGTTTTTCATCTTGAGAACCGTTCCACGACGCACCACATTCTTTGTACTTGCAGCGGTTTTCGTCATGACAACTGTCCCATCCTCATTCTTCACCTCAATGGTGAAGTCTGTGTAGGAACCTGTCGGAACAGGCACATAGAAGTAATAGAGATTCTCCGTGGTCTGAGGCTTGTCGAACGAGATTGTGACAACACTTCCCGCGGCATCCTCAGGAGCGGTGATAGTAGGAACTCCATCGCTGAAAGCCACATCGAAGTCACCCGTAACCCTGTGTGTGCTACAAGTGAAGACAAAAGTTCCTTTAACCGTGACATTCCTGATTCCGAAACGAATGACACCTCCGCAATGCTTGAAATTCAAGATGTGCGTATCATCGACGGTCGAGATCATCGGAATATTCGAGACCCCCTCCACAAATTCATATTCCGCAGGCAGGTTAACCTTGAGGTTTCCGCCTGTAAATGAATGGTTTCCGGAAGGATAAATGGCATAATCAGAAACTGTCTCACCAGAATTGAGGGTAGCGGAAAATGTCCCGGTCTTCTCTCCGGCACCACTTGCGAGGGCGAACGGTTTGAATGCGCCTTCGGAAGTGAAGACACTGATCTCATCATCCTCTGACCATGTGGTAGTGGTGGCTGTCGCCTCATCTATATTAACCCTTGATTCGGGCTCCGCCTGCGAGCTTGAAGCCGTAAGGATGGTCAGACCACCCTCAGGTTCGACTTCGCTTTTCTGACAGCCGAAAGCCATCAGGCAGGCACCGAAAAACAAAACAACAAATCTCTTCATTGTATTCTATTCTGAAACAGGAGTCCTGCGGTAAATATATATCTTCTGCAGTCCAACACTTGGTTTATATAACAGTTTGTCTTTGAAAGCGAAACCTGCGTAAGAAGAGCCATCGTACGTTGAAGAAACATAGCCTGCCGTGATGTTATAGTCTCCATTATATTGATTGGACACAAGACTTTTAAGGCTCCCGCCGCCCAACAGCATTAACATGTTCCAGTTAGTGCCTCCATCGTAGTACTGTCCGTGCTTGCTAAGCATTTGGTCGACCATTATGTACGTGTCATCGGGATCCAACTCACCTTTTAGCGTACATGTATTGGAACTAGCGCTCCATTGGTATGTCGAGATATTACTGATGGACATCTTGAGACCTTGGATCTTTTCTTTCGACTTGGGGAATGAGGCTGATTCTTTCTCTAAAACAAGGGACTTGGAAGTCACCGTGATTCCGACTCCCGGGTCAACAGTGATGAACTCATCATTTCCCGCCACTGTAATATAGTCGTTATTGAACAGCATGAGACCAACCTTTCCGTAACGGAAGTCATTGTTTGTCAAGAAAGTCCTCAGGCTTATGCCCGACCAGGAGAATGCCTCGATGTGGTTCAGCAAAAGATTAGGGTCAAACACCTTATAATTGCCATCCTCACCAGGATAGGCCACTATGTACTCATCACCATCGTTGAAGGTCGGAGTGGAAGCTCCGACAGGAGTGGTGACCCTGGTGTAGGTGTACTGCTTCTGGAGAGCCGCCAGGTTGACATACAAAAGACGCCTCTTTCCCCTGTTGAACGAGAGGCTGGAGTTGACAACAAATTTATAGGTGGTTCCGTCGTCCTTGTAGAAGGTGATTGTGAATCCTTTCTCGAAAGACAATGCCAGCAAAGGAATGTAGTAGTATTTGCCATTCTCTTTGCTCTCGCTCGTCTGGAACGAGCCAGTCAGGACCAATTCCTCGCTCGCGCCTTCCTCAAGCACAGTGGCCGTCCTGTTGATCGGGTCTATGCTCAGGGATCCGGCAAGCTTCTCACCATTATTACCTTTGAAAACGATCTTCGTTATTCCCTCATCACCAGTGAAACCAAGCCTCACCCAAGCCAATATGTTCTTGAAACTCAAAGAATAATCGGTGCTGTAGGCGACAGCCAAGTTCATGTTGTCCTCAAAAGAACCATACCTTGTGATCCCGAAGGTGGAGGGATAGGTGGTCTGGATCATCCCGTTCTCTAATGTCGCTTGGGCATCATAGGGATACAAGGCGTAGTAATAATCACCCTCGTCAGGTTCGATCAGCGTAGCGCTGGAATTGTCACAGATAAAATCAGCGGCACCGGAAGGTTCCTGATTGGATGAGATGAACTTGTACAAGTCGGCGTCTCCATCGAATACACCAATAGCCTCCTGAGCGGACCAAATGACAGCATTACCATCATTCTCGGCGAATTGCGTCCTGGTCTGATCATCATCACTCTCAGTGTATGCCCTGAAAACAGCACCCTTGGGAGTCTGATTCTCAAGTGTCAACGGGTCAAACTCCTCTGAGCAGGAAGCCAGGAGAGCGATCCCGGCGACGATAGCCAATGACTTAATTACTCTCATTTCCTTTTACTCCACAAACTTATAAAGGTAAACCTTCTCCAATTTGTCATTGAAGCGATTGACATATCTCTGATAGATGGAGCCGAGGGAATCAAAGTTAAGAGCCTTGATGGCCGCGAATGTCTCATCGTCAAGCTTTTCGGCGAATTTCTCTGCGATCTTCTTGAACGGGAAATTCTTGTAGCCATCCTTGGCGGACCAATAGGCCACGAAATCATCGATGGTTCCGCTTGTGGACTCCTCGAAATCGGAGAACCATACGGAGTTGGGGACAGGAATATTGAAGGTGAACCCATCGTCAGCCTTGAAGAAACCGATAGGATAGGCGCTTCCCCACTTCTTTTCCTCGCCGAAACGCATGGCGTAATCCCTGATGTTATCCCAGTACTGACGATAGAAATCGGTTACAGTCGTGCTGAGGGTGACATTGAACGGCTGGCCAGTGTACTCGGCGACCATGGCGCAGAAATCCGTGAAGAACCTCTTGGCCGTGGCGATCTGGCTGCTGGTCATATTGCATTTAGGACCGACATAATCGATGCAGTTGCCCAAAGTCAAGGTGATCTCATGTCCACGGAGAGTCGTGGCCATGTCCACAAGGTCCTCACCGTTCAAAACAGCGGAGATAAGGACAGAATAGTCGTCCTGCAGGGATGCGGTGATATTGCCCAGACGCAGGTTGAAAGCCTTTCCGTTGACATCAGCCGAAAGGGTGGTCTCAGCGTTCTCATAACCTCCGTTCACGACAACCGCCAACTCTTCCTCGGCATTTTTGTCGATGGATATCGTTTGGCCATCATCGTCAGAAGAAGCCAACACATAGTTGGACTTGAGAACATTCTGGTAGATGCTTGTAGCCTGGCTCTTCAACTCATCCAGAGTATGGACATCAGAAAGCCTATCAGCCTCAGCGACAGCGTTCTCCATGGTCTTCTGGAAGCTGAACACATAGTAATTCGAGCCGGAAGGATAAACAAGCAGATACTTGGCGTCTGTCACCTCGTCAATATCCTCCACGCTCTCAACCCTCTTGTACTTGACGCCAGCCAGATTGAGGAAGATAGCCCTCTTTTTGGCGCGGTTGAAAGTCATGGAACCGTCGTAGGTGAATGTCCTGACAACTCCGCTAGCGTTAGTGAAAGTGAGAGTGAAACCCTTGGAATAGGTGCCAGGGAAAACAGGAACATAGAAGTAAGTCCTGTCCGAGGTCGGCTCTTTCACACTCTCCTCAAAATTCTCGACATTGACTGTCATGACTTTTGAGCCTTCCGCAATAGTAGAGACAGGAGCGGTACCGGTGTAATCAATGCTGAGCTTTCCGGCGACGATCTCGTCATTGTTGCCCTGGAACTGGATCTTCACGACATCCTCAAGCCCTGCGGAAGCGATACGGAGCCAGCTCAAGACATTCTTGAAAGGAAGCGCCATTGATGAGCTCTTCGCCACGGCTATGTTCATTTCGTCAGCGAAAGTACCTGCAGCGGTCACAGTGTACTCATCCTTCAGGGTTGTGGTGATTATCCCGTCAGAGATAGACGCTTCAGGATCATAAGGATACAAAGCGTACCAAGTTTCAGTCTCAACAGGGGTTTGTCCACCTGACTTGGTGAAAGTGGTGGAAGCTCCCGCACCAGAGGCGGAATACTCGAAACTGTCATTGTCGGAATCAAATACATTGATCTTGTCAGTAGCGCTCCAAAGAACGCCCCCTTGATTGCTGTCCATGACAGTTCTTGTCCCGTCCTCGGAGACATAGGTTGCCGAGAACACAGGGCCTTCGCCTGTCGCGATCTCGGGCATCTCAATCATTTCTTTGGCACAACCGGCGAAAATAAGCGCCAGAGGAGCCAACAGACCCAAAACCTTTTTCATTT
>OMQO01000042.1 GCA_900313275.1 uncultured Bacteroidales bacterium | reverse complement strand
TTCACGATAGTCCCTGAGTCGCTTGATGCGATGCGGCAGATGAAGGACAGGATGACGATCCTCTCTCAGGAAAGGATTGTTGAAGAGTTGAATAAGATTCTCATTTGCGATAAGCCTTCCATGGGGTTCCGTCTGATGGACGAGACCGGGCTGCTGGAATATATTCTCCCTGAACTGCTGAAACTCAAAGGGATAGAGTCTGTTGACGGCAAAGGCCATAAGGAGATTTTCTCCCACACCCTGCAGGTTGTGGATAATGTGGCCGCAGGAGAGGTTGCGGCTATAGCTCAGGGTACCTTGAAAGATTACACTCCTCAGGAGGATGGCGACGGTTTCATCGAAAGCGTCAGGACGAAGCCATATGTGTGGCTCCGCTGGGCGGCTCTTCTCCATGACATCGGGAAGCCGGCCAGTAAGCGTTTTGACCCTGTGGTTGGCTGGTCGTTTCATGGACACGAGGTGGTTGGGGGCAGGATGGTTCCTAAGATATTCACCCGTCTTAAGATGCCCCTTAACGAGAAGATGAAATATGTCCAGAAGCTGGTCTCGCTTCATCATCGGCCTATAGCTCTTGTGGATGAGGAAGTTACGGATTCCGCCGTGAGGCGGCTCCTTTTTGATGCGGGCAACGAGATCGACGACCTGATGATCCTCTGCAACGCCGACATCACCTCGAAGAATCCGGTCAAGGTGGCCCGCATTAAGGATAACTTTGAACTGGTCAAGAGGAAACTTGTCGAGGTGGAGGAGAAGGACGCTATCCGTAATTGGAAAAACCCGATTACCGGAGAGCATGTGATGGCTGTCTATGGTTTGTCTCCCTGCAAGGAGATCGGCATTCTGAAGGAATATGTCAAAAACGCCATTCTGGACGGGGAGATAGGCAACACCTTCGAGGAAGCCGATAAGTTCATGCGCGTCAAGGCCGCCGAGATGGGTCTGAAAGAGATATAAGATGTTGATCGACGAGTACATAACTTATGTGAAGGAGGTGCGGAGGTATTCCCCGAGGACCTGCGAGCTGTACCGTGACATCCTGGACGGGTTCGCACGGTTCTGCGACCAGGATGTGCTGGAGTCCTTGAATCCTTCAATGATACGCTCATACGAGGTTCATCTTCTTGACAAGAAGAAGGAGGATCCCAGGACGGTGAACCTCCATCTTAGCGTCTTGTCCGGTTTTTGCCGCTATCTGATGAAGGACGGCAGGCTGAAGTCTAATCCCGTGCGATTGGTGACTCGTCCGAAAGCAGAAAAGCGTCTGCCTGTATTCTACAGGGAGGAATCTATGGAGGAATACTTCACTCGTACTGAGCCGGATGCCTCGAAAGAGAATCTCGCGTTGATAACCGGTGGAGACAAGGTCTCCAAGGAGTTGTATTCAAAAAGACTTTCGAGACTCATAGTGTCAATGCTCTATTCCACCGGAATGCGCCGTTCAGAGCTCACGGGGCTGACTCGAAAGGATTTGGACCTTTCCCGGAAAGTGCTGAGAGTCAAGGGTAAAGGCGATAAGGTTAGAGAAATTCCTCTTGTTCCTTCACTTTGTGAGGAAATTTCGTTATATTTACAATCAGTTGAGACGATGGAAGGCTGCGGGAGACCCTCGTCAGATCCCCTTCTGGTGACCCCGAACGGCGGCAAGCTGTATCCGGTGTTTGTGGATAGGGTGGTCAAGAGCGAGTTGGGACAGGTCAGCGGCATCACCGGGAGGAAATCCCCCCATGTTTTGAGACATTCCCTGGCGACCGGACTGCTGAACGAAGGCGCTGATCTCAATTCTATTAAGGAGATGCTGGGACACTCTTCACTTGCCGCGACACAGGTTTACACGCACAATTCCATCGAGAAACTAAAAAAAGTGTATGTTAACGCCCACCCAAGGGCAAAAAGCGGAGGTAAAAATGGAGATTAGAATCAAATCCCTCAAGTTCGACGCTGACCAGAAACTGCTCGACTATGTTGAGAAGAAAGTCTCGAAACTTTCCAGGTTCAGCGATCACCTCGATGAGGTGGAAGTCACTTTGTCCCTGCTTAACGAGCCTGACAACAAGGAAGTTAAGATTCAGACCCGGGTCTATGGACAGGACCTGCTGATTGAAAGGAGCGCCTCTACATTTGAGGATGCCGTCAGCGTCGCTGTCGACCTCATGAAAGAGAAAATCGTGAGGACCAAGGAAAAGAAATACGAAGCATAATGAATCAGTGAAAGGGTCGGTCAACGTCGCCTCTCAATGCCGTGACTTGATCGGCAAGATCAAAGCCGGAGAGTTCTCCCCCATCTATCTTCTGATGGGGGATGAACCTTATTATCCGGACATGGTCTGCGACGCGATTGTTGAAAACGCCCTTGACGAGTTCTCCAGGGATTTCAACGAGACGATTTGCTATGGCTCGGATGTCGATGCCGAGACCATCACGACTGCCGCCCGTCGCTACCCTATGATGGCTGAGCGCCAACTGGTTGTGGTCAAGGAGGCCCAGGCGATGAAAGATCTGGAGAAACTTTCCACCTATTGCGAGGCCCCTCTTGATTCGACTATCCTTGTTCTTCTTATGCGCGGCGCTTCCGCCGACAAGCGTAAAGCCCTTTACAAGCAATGCGTCAAGAACGGGGTGGTGGTAGAGTCCAACGCCTTGAGGGACTATGAGATGCCCGGTTGGATCAGCCAGTATTATTCTTCAAGGGGACTTGAGATAGCTCCCGATGCCGCTGCCTTGATGGCTGAATATGCCGGGACGGACATGAGCAAGATAGCTGTTGAGACGGACAAACTGCTCAAAAACCTTCCGGAAGGTGCTGATAAGGTGACTGCCTCCGATGTGGAGCGTAATGTCGGAATCAGCAGGGAGTTCAATGTTTTTGAGTTGACAAAGGAGTTTTCCTACCGTAACTCAGCCAGGGCGCTTCTCATCGCGAGAAGGCTAGGGGAGGCTCCCCGGTTCGCTATGCCCATGGCGGTCAGCGCCATATTCACCTACTTTCTGAGGGTTTTGAAATATGGCGCGCTGAAAGAGAGGGGGCGCTATCCAGACAAGACGGAGGTTGCCGCCGCCCTTCAAGGGGTCAACCCATATTTCTGGAAAGACTATGATGCCGCTGTTTCTAACTATCCGGTGAGCAAGGCCATGGCCGCCGTGTCTCTGCTTTGCGATTATGACTATAAAGGTAAAGGGGGAGAGAGTGGAGAGGCCACTCCAGGGGATTTGCTGGTTGAGTTGGTTGCGAAGTTGTTAAATCTTTAACATTATTTTAAATAATTATTGTAAGACGATAAATAATTATTATATTTGCGAAAAAATATAAGAATTATGGGACTTATAGAATGTAAAGGTATCACCAAGCGCTTCGGGGAGAAAGTCGCCCTTGACAATCTCTCCGTGGACATCCCTAAAGGTCAGATTTTCGGTCTTTTGGGACCGAATGGAGCCGGTAAGACCACACTTATCCGTATCATCAACAGGATCACGATCCCTAACAATGGCGAGGTCTTTTTCGACGGGCGTCCTATTACCCAGTCCGATGTGGAGAAGATTGGTTATCTTCCTGAAGAGAGGGGACTCTATCGCAAAATGGAGGTCGGAGACCAGGCGATGTACCTTGCCCAACTGAAGGGAATGAGCGCCGCCGATGCTCGTAAGGAGTTGAAACAGTGGTTCATCCGTTTCGGTATTCAGGACTGGTGGAAGAAAAAGGTGGAAGAGCTCTCAAAAGGTATGGCTCAGAAAGTTCAGTTCATCACTACCGTGGTCCACAAGCCTTCCCTGATGATTCTTGATGAGCCTTTCTCCGGTTTTGACCCGGTCAATGCCGAGTTGATCCGCAAGGAGATTCTCAGGCTCAATGATGAGGGGGCGACCATCATCCTCTCAACTCACAACATGGAGTCCGTTGAGGAACTTTGCGACAGCATCGCCCTTATCAATAAGGCCAAGCTTGTTGTGACAGGAGGTGTCGATGAGATCCGTCGTCATTATGGCAATAATAATATTGAGTTGATTTACACGGGGGAGAACACCATCTCTGATGCTGAGGGTGTGTTCAAGGTTCTGTCAGACGACAATAATGT
The DNA here is from genome assembly GCA_900313275.1 of uncultured Bacteroidales bacterium. Taxonomy (GTDB): domain Bacteria; phylum Bacteroidota; class Bacteroidia; order Bacteroidales; family UBA932; genus Cryptobacteroides. The sequence continues at coordinate 9,155 of OMQO01000042.1, read as the reverse complement.
CGGACGTCACACGGCTGTCCTTTCTCTTGAAGAAGGTGTGCCATCCAATGCCGCCCTCTCCGCGCTTTTGGCCGACGGGGTGACCATCAACTCGTTCAAGGAGCTCATTCCCAGGATGAACGACATATTCATTAAACTAGTGACAGAGGAGGCATAATCATGGATTTCAGGATCATAAAGACAGTCATTTCCCGTGAGTACACAACCCGGGTCAAGAAAAAGACCTTCCTTGTGACCACTTTCGTGGTGCCTATTCTCTTCGCGGCCATGATGGTCGTGATATTCCTCATCATGGGCAACACCAAGGAGAGGAAGATGGATGTGGCTGTGGTGGACCAGTCAGGAATAGTCATGCCTCACCTTGAAAGTGGTGATCGGGTCACCTACGAGGACCATTCCTCGGAGGTTCCTGATTCTATTAAGGCCCATCTCAAGGACTATGGTAAGGACGCTCTTGTCATAGTCTCACCGCTTGACACTGTCAAGAAGACCGTTTCTGTCCAGGCATATTCCAAAGATCCTCTCGGTGTGGAGTTCACAAGCGGTCTTGCCGACAAGGTTGATGACGCTGTCGAGGAATATAGGATCGCCCAGTACGGGATTGATAATCTGCCACAGATAATGGAGGATGTAAAGTCCCATGTGAGGGTCACTGAGTTCACTCTTGACGATTCTGGCAAGGAAAGCGTCTCTGAGTCAGGTATTTACATGATAGTCTCCATGCTGCTTGGAATCATCATCTGGATGTTCATCATGATGTTCGGTGGACAGGTTATGTCCAGTGTCATTGAGGAGAAGTCCAGCAGGGTGGTTGAGGTTCTCATTTCCTCGGTCAAGGCCGTGGATCTGATGTTCGGCAAGATTATCGGTATCGCCCTCGTCGCCCTCACCCAGTTCTTCCTTTGGATAGTGTTGACCGTGGTGCTTACTTCGGCGGCTAGTATGTTCATGGGTAAGGACATGCTCAAGAGTTTCCAGGGTGATCCTCAAATGATGGCTCAGACCGTAGGGATGACTCCGGAACAGATGGAAGCCATCGGTGGAGTGGTCGCCGCTACTGACTCTACTGCGGTCGCCACAGATGTCGTTGACAGTCAACCCGGTGGCTTGCAGACTGTCATGGCCACATTGTCGAATATCCCTTGGACCAAGCTCATCATCTCCTTCCTTATCTTCTTTGTGTTAGGCTATTTGCTGTACGCTTCACTTTACGCCGCCATCGGCTCCGCCGTGGAGAGCGTGGAGGACACGCAGCAACTTCAGATGCCGATCACTATCCCGTTGATGATCGCTTACCTGATTATACTCATGGCCTTCCAGAACCCCGACAGTCCGGTTGTGGTGTGGGCCTCTATGATACCGTTCACTTCTCCTATCGTCATGCTCGCAAGGATTCCTTACGGTGTTCCGATGTGGCAGCTGATTCTCTCTATTGTCTTGCTGTTCTTCACTTTCGTGGGATGTGCTTGGCTTTCCGCCAAGATCTACAAGGTCGGTATCCTGATGTTCGGGAAAAAGTCCACCTTCAAGGATCTTTGGAACTGGTTAAAACAAAAATAATCAAATGCTTATGAAAAGATTATTTCTCATTATCGCACCGCTTGCTTTCTGCTTGGGAATCTCTGCCCAGACGGTAGAGATATCCTGGTCAAAAGAAGCGGTGGACGGCCATCGTACAGGGGTGGTCGCATCCAACGCCTCTAATGTTGAGGAGGCGATGGGTTATGTCAAGGGCAAAACTTATTACGCTCCCAATGGTAAAAAATTCAAAGGCAAAGCCACAAGGGATGTCGCCGAGCTCATGATCAAGGCCCAGCCTGCCATGGCGCAGGTAAAGGAGGTCATCGGCTATTCTACTGAGTTCTTGGACAGGACCTATCCCGAGTGCCCTCTTTACGACTGGTATATCGATGAGCTTATGAGGGCCACCGCGGACAGCCTTCACCGTAAGGTGGACATCGGCATCACAAACGCCGGTGGAGTCAGGATCGAGATGCCCAAGGGTGAAGTGCTCTACGATGACATTATGTCCATGTTCCCTTTCAAGAATAATCTATGCTATGTCGCTCTTAAGGGTAAGGACGTGAGGGTTATACTCGACCAGATGGCCGCTTCCTCATTCCAGATCATTGGAGGAGTCAAGGTGGTCGCTCAGAACGGCAAGATAATCTCCGCTACTGTCAATGGGGAACCTCTTGATGATGAGAAGGTTTATGGAGTAGCCACCCTTAACTTCCTGCTTGATGGCGGAGACGGTTACTTTGTTGCGAAGAACGCTCTTGAGGTGCTTCAAAACAAGAGTTGGCTTTACGATACCATGCTCAGTTATGTCAAGAGTCTTACTGCCGCGGGGAAACCCATTGAATTCGAGAACCAACATTGGATCACCATCCTCGGGGAGGGGGACAAAAAATGAGAACAGCACTTAAAACTATAGCTTGCATAGCCGCAGCGATCGCTTTGATTCCCTCAGCCTCGGCTCAGAAGCGTCTCACCATAGTCCATTTCAATGATACTCACAGCCATATGGAGCCTGAACGTTCGGGCGACAATAGCGGCCATGGCGGTGTGATTGAGAGAGCGGCTTACCGCGACAGTGTCATTAAGGCGGACGGCAAGAAGAATGTCCTTCTGCTCCACGCTGGTGACTACAGCCAAGGAACCTCTTATTTCACGGTGATGAAAGGGGATCTTGAGATTGACTTGATCAATGCCATGAGGTATGATTGTGTCACCTTAGGCAACCATGAGTTCGACAATGGTGTTGAGGAGCTGGCCAGGAGGTTGGCCAATCTTAACTGTCCGGTCGTGTGCGCCAACTATGATTTCTCGGCTTTGGAGATGGGTAAGTATGTCAAGCCTTGCACCGTGATCAAGAAAGCTGGAATGAGGATAGGAATAATAGGTCTCATGCCGGACATCACCACTTTGGTCTCCAGGGAGACATCCAGCAAGATTCCGGCTTTTGATAATGCCGAGGTCGTCAACAAATGGGCTAAGTATTTGAGGGAAGATGAGAAATGCGACATTATCATAGCCCTGACCCACATCGGGTACGAGGATGAGCCTTACACGGATTTCAGGCTCGTAAAGAACACCAGGGGTGTTGACATTGTTGTCGGTGGGCACTCCCACACCTTTATCCCTAAGCCCGCATATGAGAAGAACCTTGACGGAGTACCGGTTCCGATAGTTCAGAACGGTTGTTGGGGTCTTGAGTGTGCCAACATGAAAGTTTACAAGAAGTAATGTCATTCAGATCCATTCCCGCGGTTCTTTCCGCCGTGGCGCTTATCGCCATCCAACCTGCCTTCGCCCAGATTAGGGGGCCCCGTCAGGAACGTCTTTCCACTTGGGAGTTCAGCAAAGGCGGTGAGCCTTGGAAAACAGTTTCCGTCCCGCATTCCTACAATGCCTTGGATGGGCATTCTCCATCCTACTATCGGGGCGAGGCTGTTTACAAACTTGACTTCAAGGCTGGTGACATCAAGCATGATCATTTTGTCTTGTTCGAGGGTGCGGCCCAAGCCGCGACGGTTAAAGTGAATGGAGTCCAATTGGCCTCACACAAAGGTGGTTACACCCCTTTCGCCGTCAATGTCACTGAGGCATTGAAGAAAGGGGTGAACACCCTTGAGGTGACCTGCGACAATCGGGAAGATCTGAATATGATTCCCGTCACTTCTGATTTCAACAAGAACGGCGGCCTGCACTATCCGGTGTGGCTGATGGAGATGGAAGACGTGTACCTGTCTCCTGAAGCTTATGGCATGTACAGGATGCATTGCGTTACTCCTGAGGTCTCTAAGCGCAAAGTTGAGACAAGGATCAGGACCCGGCTGGTGAATTCCACATCCAAGAGCTCCGATGTGATGGTCAGGGTCCAATTGATAGAGAGAGATGGAACCCTCGGCTATCAGGCGGATCGGGAGATCAGGATCGCCCCCAAATCGGAATTGGATTTCGAACATGATTTCGAGGCCACGGGAATCCGTTTCTGGAATGGTCTTAAGGATCCATATCTCTACACCGCAAGGATAGAGGTTTTCAAGGGGAAGAAGATTCTGGACATGGCCGAGGTCAAAATCGGTTATCGTTCATTCAAAATGGATCCGGAAAAAGGCTTCCTGTTAAACGGTGAGCCTTATCCTCTCCGTGGAGTCGCCATGCATCAAGATGCCCCCGGAAGAGCCTCGGCGCTTATGGATGAAGACATTCGCCGGGATTATAGGATTGTCCAGGAACTCGGGGCCAATTTCCTGCGCCTGGCACATTATCCCCACAACGATCTGGCCTTCCGCATCTGTGATTCCCTTGGAATAGTGGTCCAGACTGAAGTGCCTTGGGTCAATGTCTGCGGAACCTATGCTAAACAGGCATATTTCAATAACATCCGCCATCAGATGAAGGAGATGGTCACTAATCTCTACAACCATCCGAGCATCATTTTCTGGGGGATGTGGAATGAGTTGGACACTTGGGGCAATAATGATGACCTTCAAGGGGCTTTCGATGGTGCCAAGGTTCTTACCGAGACGGGCCGATTGTATGATTTCACCAAGCGGTTGGATCCGTACCGAGCGGTCGGTTTCACCGATGACTCAAGGTTGGGCAGGGATGGCTATGCCGGTCTTGCGGGAGACTTCTGTTCCCAGAACATCTATTACGGGTGGTACTGGGAGCCTAATGATTTCAGCGGGTTCCTGCCTGCGGTCAAAGATGTGAAGGAGCGTAGGGGAGGTCCTGTCAATGTCTCGGAGTACGGGGCTGGTATCAATCCTTTCTGCCACACTTGGAACCCTTCCAGGGCAGTCAGGGACAAAGAGGATGATTCCAGACATTTTGAGGAATATGGTAACATGTTCCACGAGGCCTATGTGCGGCAGATTCTCAAGATGCCTTGGCTGAATTTCACCTCAGCCTGGGTATTGTTCGATTTCCCTGTGGCAAATCGTGCGGAAGGGTTCATGGATTCTTCTGACGGGGAGCGTTTCGTTCAGAACGAGGCACGGAAATACATGAATGACAAAGGCTTGGTCACAAGGGATCGTCTTACGAAAAAGGATGTTTTCTACCTTTACAAGTCTCTTTGGAACAAGAAGGTGACAACTGTTCACATCACCTCATCCCGCCTTTCGAAGATTCCTGCGGGGGAGGAGTTCACTCTGAAAGTTTACAGCAACGCAAAGAACCTTACTCTGTACCAGAACGGGAAACTTGTCACAAAGAAATATAGTTCCGAGGAGGATACCGGAGTGATTTGGACCTTCAAAGGCCTGCGGTTGAAAACGGATTCGGACACATTCAGGGTGGTCGCCAACAACGGCACCAAAGCCGAGGTCACCTGGTCTCGGTTGTGATATTCCTCCTGACCGGCAGAAGCGCGATCAGGTAGCCGATCAAGGCCACTCCAACTATCGTGAAGAGGATGTCACTCCACTTGACGATTACCGGATACGCGTTTACGAGGAAGTTACCTGGCATCCTGATGAAACCGAATCTCTGTTGGAGCAGAGCGAATCCTATTCCCACTACCAACCCGGCGACCAAACCTAACAGTGAAATCAGCCAACCTTCCAGATGGAAGGTTCCGCGAAGCATCTTGTCCGTGGCTCCAAGGCTGCGGAAAGTCTCGATGTCATCTTTTTTCTCAATAATCAGCATCGTCAAGCTTCCAAAAATGTTGAAAGCGATTATTATGATGATGAATATCAGAATAAGGAATATCGCCGCTTTCTCGTAACGCATCATCTTGTAGAGGGAGGTGTTTTGCTTGAACCTGTCCAGGACTTTGAATTCAGGTCCAAGAATCCCCTTGATGCTGTTTATCGTCTTACGAAGGTCCTTTTGGGTGGACCCCTCAGGAAGTCGTATTTCTATCCCCGAAACCTCATCATCATACCCCAAAAGCTGCCTCATCTGGTCAAGGGGAAGGATCATAAGTTCCTCATCAATCTGCTGATTGACAGTGAATATCCCCGATGGACGCATGCTGACTGACTCGATGGAAGCGGCAGGGTTGGCCAGCGAGAAATTCCTGTCTCTAGCGGGGAAATAGATAGTGGCGGATGAGAGGAAAGCCGGATTCATTCCCATCTTGTAGGCAAGACCGGCACCGGCCACCATCTGAGGAACCTGCCCTTTGTGGAGGGAGAACTCTCCAGCGGTCATGTGCCCGATTAGCGGGGAGTTCTTCTCGTAGGCCTCATCAACTCCCTTTGCCTTCGCTACTCCCTGATGCTCGTCATAATCCACAAAAACGTTCTCCTCAAGAACCTGGAAATAGGCCTCTACCTCGGGTAATGAGGCCACCTTTTCCCATTTCTCTCCTTCGGGAATGAATATCTTACCTTTGGACGGGGTTATGAGAATGTCCGGCTCGACATTGCTAAGGGTGTCCTTGACAAGCTCGTCGAAGCCGTTATAAACTGACAGGATGATAATTAGTGCCGCCGTGCCGATAGCCATACCGATGGCGCTGATCGCGGAGATGATGTTGATCACATTGTGTGATTTCTTCGCGAAAAGATACCGTCCGGCTATGAAGAGCGGCAGGTTCATCCGATTACTATTCTGGTTTGTAGGAGTCCTTCAAGGCTGTCGTCTTGTTGAATACAGGCCTCTCAGGAGTGCTGTCGGGATCTTTGAAATAGTAACCCGTGCGCTCGAACTGGACAGCTATTCCTGAATTGTCCTCAAGCAAGGCAGGCTCGGCGTAACCGGTCAAGGTAGTGAGCGACTCGGGATTGAGGAAGTCCTTGTAATCCATTCCCTCAGGGATGGAGTTCATGTCCTCCTTTGTGAAAAGACGGTCATAGTTGCGGATCTCGATTTCCTTCGCCAAAGCCGCGGGGACCCAGTGGATGGTGCCCTTGACTGAACGCCAGACTTCGCCTCCGGGCCTGGTTGAAGGGTCGTAGGTGCACTTCAACTCAGTGATGTTCCCATCAGCATCCTTGACAACTTCCTCGCACTTGATTATGTAGGTGTATTTCAGCCTGACCTCTCCTTCCGGCTTGAGCCTGAAGAACTTCTTGGGCGCCTCTTCCATAAAGTCGTCCTGCTCGATCAAGAGTTCTCCAGTGAAAGGAACTTTCCTTGTCGCGCCTTCCGGCTCGGCGGGATTGAGAGGGCAATCGAACCATTCGACCTTGCCCGGCTCCCAGTTGGTGATCGTGACCTTAAGCGGCTTCTGGACCACCATGTAGCGGTTAGACCTGGCGTTAAGATCTTGACGGACGCACCACTCGAGGAGTTGGATGTCCATCATCTGATCCCTCTTCGAGACACCGATCTTCTCGCAGAACATCTTCAGGGCCTCAGGGGTGTAGCCCCTGCGCCTGACACCGCAGAGCGTAGGCATTCTCGGGTCGTCCCAACCGGCCACAAGCCCCTTCTGGACGAGCTCCAGAAGCTTGCGTTTGCTCATTAGGGTATAGGTGAGGTTGAGGCGGGCGAACTCGTATTGATGGCTGGGGTATATTCTCAAAGCTTGGATGAACCAGTCATAGAGAGGCCTGTGGACATCAAACTCGAGGGTGCAGATAGAGTGGGTGATATGCTCTATGGAGTCGCTCTGGCCATGGGTGAAGTCGTACATCGGATAGATGCACCACTTGTCCCCGGTGCGGTGGTGGGACGCATGCTTGATGCGGTAGAGAATAGGATCCCTGAACATCATGTTGGGGGAGGCCATGTCGATCTTGGCTCTCAGAACCTTCTCACCATCAGCGTATTTCCCATCTCTCATCTCTCGGAAAAGCTTGAGGTTCTCCTCGACGCTCCTGTTCCTGTAGGGACTCTCGACTCCAGGGGTATCGACAGTGCCTCGCCCTTTGCTGATCTCCTCCTGGGTTTGGTCATCAACGTATGCAATTCCTTCCTTGATCATCTGCTCCGCCCATTCGTAGAGCTGGTCAAAATAGTCGGAGGCATAGAGTTCCTTTTCCCACTTGAAGCCCATCCAGCGGATGTCCTCCTTGATTGCTTCGACATACTCGGTGTCCTCTTTTGTGGGGTTGGTGTCGTCGTAGCGGAGGTTGGTCTTGCCACCGTATTTCTCAGCAAGTCCAAAGTTGATGCAGAGGCTCTTTGCGTGGCCTAAGTGGAGATAACCGTTAGGCTCCGGAGGGAACCTGGTCATAATGCTGTCCACCTTACCTGTCCTAAGATCTTCCTCAATTATCTCTTCAAGGAAATTAAGTTTCTTGGTCTCTTCCATTTTTACCATTCTTTGATCAATCCAACAAATTTAAGGATTATTTGGGTATAATCACGCATGTTCCTTCTTGTTTCTTTCGTATGCCAGCATCCGGGCATCCTCGGCTTTCGCCTTTCGCTCGTCATATTGCCGGTCCCATTCCCTGTAATATTCTAGCTTTGGATCCTCAAACAGGGACATTTGAATAGCGCTCTCATGGGTCAGTTTGGAGACTCCAAGTCCCACCTGCCGGATGGGAGTTACCCCGTCCCACACCTCAGAAAGCATCTTGCGGGCCTCATTGAGGATCACCGCTGTCACATCGGTCGGTTGGGCTGTCTGGCATTGCTTCTGGGCAACTGTAAAGTCTTTGTGTTTGATGAACATTGACACAGTTGAGGCTCGGAAATTGTCCCTTCGGATGCGGTGGGCCACGATGCATGCCACCTTGAAAAGGGCCTTGTCGATGTCTTTCGGATCTGTCAGGTCTTGGGAGAAGGTGCGCTCGGCGCTGTAGCTTTTCGCCTCAGCGACCTCCGTGTCCACGGGAGAGTTATCATGACCGTTGGCGTTCTCGTGCAGTTGCGACGCGAACTTTTGCCCCACAAGCCTCACAAGCGACTCCATCCCCAGGTTGGCCAGATCCCCGATAGTGCGTATTCCATAGGAGATCAGTTTTTCTTCCGTCTTCTTTCCGACCCAAAGTAGATCCCGCACCCCAAGCGGCCACATTTTCTCTTCCACCTCACTCTCCCACAGAGTGTGGACCTTGTCCGGTTTCTCAAAGTCGGATGCCATCTTTGCCAGCAACTTGTTCGAGCCGACACCTACATTGACAGTGAACCCCAACTTCCCTTTTATCTCATCTTTAAGGTCTGTGGCGATCTGGACGGGGTCCTTCCCGTAGCACCGGAAGGTCATGTCCAGAAAGCACTCATCTATTGAAAACTGCTGA